>NZ_OY762015.1:610000-915000 GCF_963665055.1 uncultured Methanobacterium sp. | reverse complement strand
ATACTCCCATCCCCCAAAATTATCAATAACCTTCTTAGGCTTAATCTTCGAATAAATACAACTCCACTAAAATCTGGAGTTATAGATGAATAAAAGTAATAATAATCTTCAAATTAAAGGTTTTATTTGATCTTCTGCAGGATTTAATTTCTTGAAGGCTGAATATATCCGGGTTCTCATCTTGTAACCAATCAAGATTTTCATTTTATATTTACTCTAAAACCTTTAACATTCTACTAATATAGGAATTTTTCCTCCGTAAAATTTCTCATTTTTTTTCATTTATCACTTCTTTAAGATCTCTAATTTCATTTTGCAGATTATTAATTACATCTTTAAGTTCGTCCATCTCATTTTCACTCTTTTCCTGGTATCTTTTCTCCATACGTTCCATGTACCAGTAAGCTATGGATGCAGTTAACATACCAAAGAATATCAGCCCTACCAGCATCATGAACATACTTAAAACCTTACCTGCCGGTGTTACCGGGACAATATCAACTGATCCAGTGGTGGCAACTGTAGGCATCACGTACCATAGGGAATCCCATAAACTACCTACTTTAGAGTTTACTCCAGCTTCCAGAAGATAGAATATAATGGTACCAGCAAAGATGGTGGAAATTAGTATTCCCAGACTTAAATGGAGCTGTGTTTCCTCTACAAATTTTAACATATGTCGCAGGCTTTTCCGGAAAAGAGCAAAGATTCTAACCAGTCTTATAAGTCGCAGTAGCCTGAAGGCAAATAGATACTGAGAAAATACAAAATCAAGTGGTATCATTGCAATGATATCATACCAATGGGTTTTTATGTAGTGTAATTTATTATCTTCATTCCTTATTCTGAAAACAAATTCAACGAATAAAACCAGACAAACACCTAAATCAAAGTATATGATATAAGTGACCAGCACTGGATCCAGATTGTAGAAAGTGATTAGTAACAACAGAAAAGTGTCAACAATTATTAAAACAACAATAAGACCATTTACAAGCGGTTCTAAATATTTTTTCTTGAAATCATCCATTTTAAAACCTTAAATAATGTTTTTGTGTAAAACTATGTTATCCTTTTTTTATGTAATATTATTATGAGAACTGAATATTGTCTTAAAATATAAATATTATGTGATATGCTATATAATACTATAATCATTTCTGTTACTATTTAGAATGACCAATTCACTATGCCAGAGAAGGGAGAAATGTACCAAATCACAGAGGATAGCATCAGTACACTTTGAAGGACCGTTACTTATTGTGGCCGGTCCTGGGGCGGGTAAAACCAGAGTCCTGGTTGAAAGAGTGGCTTATCTGGTTAAAAAGAAATCAGTTAATCCGGAGAATATCCTAGTTATAACCTTTACTGTGAAGGCTGCTGAGGAACTCAAGGCCAGACTCAGCCATTGCATTGGTCCTGAGACTAAATCGATGCAGGTATCTACCATTCACTCTTTCTGCCATGACCTACTGCAAAATTATTCTGATTTTCATGATTTCGGGGCTACTTTCGATGTACTGGATGAAGAAATGCAGCTGATGTTTATCCGGAGCAATTTTTACAAATTGGGACTTAAAAAATTGACAAAAATGAGTCAGTTACCAGAAGTAGTTCATTTTTTCAATCAGTGCAGTGAAAACTGCATATCCCCCTCCAGTCTGAGTGAATCACTAAAGAAAAACTATCCAGATAATGAGAAATACCAGGAATATTCTAAGGCCTATAAAAACTATCTGGATTTACTAAGGGAAGAAAAAAAGATAGACTTTCCTGGACTGCAACAGGAGGTTTTAAAACTTTTAAATTCCCATGAGGATGTTCTGGATTCAGTGCGAAATCAGTATCAGTTTATTTTAGTTGATGAGTATCAGGACACCAATCCCATTCAGGATAAGTTTTTTGAATTAATATCCCAACCGGACCGAAACATCTGCGTGGTAGGAGATGAAGACCAGAGCATATATGCCTTCAGGGGTGCTGATCCAAAAAATTTTATCAAATTCAGGGATAAGTACAGATCCAGTTATGTGACTTTGGAAAAGAATTTCAGATCAACCTCCAACATTGTAAGGCTCTTTGATCAGTTTATGGATGGTTACCATCAGATACCCAAAAAAATAGAACCCTCCCGTGAGTGTGGTAATGGTATAATCGTCCTTAAAAGTGAAGATATTTATGAAGAGGCTAAGAACGTTGCCCAAACCATTATTGAAATGAAAGAAAGTAAAATAATTCCCCATTATGGTTATGTGGCCCTGTTATTTAGAAGTGTTCGCTATCATGGTCAGGAAATAATAAAAGAACTTAAAAAGCAGGGTATCCCCTACAAAGTCCGTGGTCAGGGATCACTCCTGGTTCGGGATGAAGTAAGAACCATGCTTTACATGCTCTCCTATGTGGACCCCCCGGACTATAAATTTGCCAGATGGAAAAGCTGGTGGAATTTATCCATGTTTGAAACAGAATTCATGAATCTCAATCCAGAAACCATCAGTACCCTGGAAAAACAGGATAAAGAATTTGACCTTAGCAAACTAACAAAAAAATCCCAGTTTAAGGAAATAAGGATCACCAGTAATGAAGATATAAAGAAATTAATGGGATTAAATCTTCTTAAAGAGGAATTATCAAAGGAAAAAAAGGATATTTTATCCCTTTATTATCAGATCCTTGATATTTCAGGTTATCTGAAATGGTTGATTTCAGAGGGTAGTACCCAGAGCCAGGAAAAGATTTACAATCTGGCCAAGTTGAGTCAGATTATAAATAAATACGAATCCATGAACCGGAACCCCAAGATTAAGGATTTCATGTGGTACCTTAATCTCCTACCTCAGAACATGGAATATGATGAGGAAACCATTGAAAGTGAAGATGCAGTGCGTTTAATGACTGTACACCAGGCCAAGGGCCTCGAGTTTCCAGTGGTTTTTGTGTGTTCGGTTATAAAAAACAGGTTCCCAGGACGCAAAAAACCAGACCGATCACTGGTTCCCCTACCACGGGAACTCTTCCTGAAATACCATGATGAAAATGATCCCTTGCTCAGCGAGGATGATCTCATACCAGATGAGTTTGAAATGGAGGAAAGACGCCTCTTTTATGTAGCCATGACCCGGGCCCAGGACATACTGGTGGTCTCCTCAGCAGATAAGATCAAAGTAAAACGGGTTGGATACTCCCCCTATGTTAAGGAAATTGAAAAAATAGAACAAGTTCTGAATACATGTGATAATCTTAAAACATGCGATAAATACGATATAAATGATGAAAAAATAGTTTCACTGAGTTATTCATCAATTGACTCCTACAATGAATGTCCTTTCATGTATCAAATGATGTATGAATATGGATTCCAGTACCCACCTGCTTATATGCAGAATTATGGTACAATACTCCATAACTCATTGCATAAAATACACCTCCGCATGAAACAGCATGAAGAATTAGGTGGATCCATAATCAGGCATATCGTGGATAAATGTTGGGTTCCACTCTATAAGAATGAGAAAAAAGACCTTACACAGAGAAGGATCCTGGAAAGGGACCTGTTGAGTTATTATCATGATATGAAGGATTATGTTAAGGAGGTTAAATCAACTGAAGAACCATTTTCCATAGCCCGGATGAATATGGAAATAAAGGGACGTACCGATCTTATAATTGAAAACAGTAAGGGAGAAACGGAACTGATAGATTTCAAGGCACGCAGCAGGAAAGGAATTGAGGAAACTAACGTTAAATTCCAGCTTAAAATGTATGAATACGCACTAAAAGACTCTTACCAGTTTGACCGTGTGTGTGCTTACACCTTCAAGGACCGGAAGAAAACCTACTTTGAATGTGATGAGGATGATTACGCTCAGTTGAATGATGACCTGGAAGGTATCTGTGAGAAAATATCCAATCAGGAATTTGAAAAACGCAGGAATGAGTTCTGCCATTTGTGTGTCTTTAAATTCTGCTGTTAAATTGAAAAAATAGATACTTATGGATTAAGATAATCCTTTTAATTTAATATGGAAGGGAGAATGGTGATTGTATATGGAAAATGAAGCCAATGATTTTAACCACTTGAATGAATTCAAATTTTTTTACGATGTTTTAAGGGAGAACCTTGATTCTTACAGGGGAGAATATGAAAGATTCGTTGATTACAGTCCGGATCTGTGTAAATTGCTCTCGGATATACTCAGTGATGACTCCATTCCAGGGGAACTTCGAATGAAGATCTGTGCAGTTTTAGGATACTTTGTGGTACCCTACGACATAATCCCCGAACAGATATACGGCCCATATGGTTACATAGATGATGTATTCCTCTGCTGCCATATAATCAAGGAAATAGCCGATGTTATGGGCTATGAATTCCTGGAAAGAGAATGGGAAGGAGATGAAGAACTTCAGGATGTGGTTGATGTTTGTTATGAAGAGTCAAGCAAAATATTACGAGATAAATGTGCAGATGTTTTAGGGTATGTGGGGATGGGATGAATTCTATTCAACTGTCTGATCTTTATTCATTCAACCCATTTTTTTCAATTGATTTCATCATTTCAAGTATAATTCTCTTAAACTCTTTCCACTGATATTCATCTAAAATCTTCACAACTTTGAATCCAAAATCATTGCCTACCCTGTAAAAATCTTCCAATTCCAGTATATCCTCTAAAAATTTCTTGAAAATTATATCTCCATCTTTAACCTCATTGATTATGTTAAAGTAAGTGGAGAAGACACTTTGTCCGTAAGAATATAGCTGGGAGTAGCACTGTAAGATCTTTACTTCCTGGTTTTGGAGGGGAACTGTTAAAAAGAATCCTTTCTTGGTCCATTTCCGGGTTAGATTATTTGCATTGGCAAATTTGATTAATTCTCGGAAGAACTCTACCCCAACGTCATCCAGGTTTTCGAAAAAGGTTGTTTCTACCAATTCCGGTTCAATAGGTGTTATAATTCTTGTCTGACCCATTAACCTGGGCACTAAAGTCCTGGTTCCAGTTGCATTATCTGTGAACTGTTTTATTTCCAGTGCCAGAACTTCAGTTGATTCGATTTTATTGTTTAGAAACTCAATGATATTTTGCAGATTCCTGGGTATTTCATCAGATACTACTATGAGTCTCATTTTTTCTTCTTTTAGATTGTTTGCAACATTTTCCCAAAATTCTTCTTCACTCATTTCATTATCTAAAAAGTCCTGCACACTTTGAGGACTGTTAGCTTCTATCTGGGGGAGGATTGTTTCTGCAGATTGGGAGAAAACCAGTTTTGAACCATAATCCAACATTTGGCCCACTACTTCACGGTGAATTTCGTTATTGTTGCTTTTTTTAACTTCTACAATAGTGGGGATACCGTCTTGATCAAGTAGAAAGATATCGATGTTGTCAATTTCACGACCTACACGTAGCCATCTGCGGGGATTTTCATTATTAATCTGGTCCCCTGGGATGAGATCTGGATACATGAAGAGCAACTCCTGGAAGTTGTTTTCATTGTGGTGTTTTTCTTCAGGGATTGTTACTAGTTCGTTGTTGTCTTTAATTTTGTAAATTTTTCCATTCACTGATATTTCCCCATTAATGTTTATATTTGCAATTAATCCAATTCACAGTTTAATTAACCTAAAACAAATAAAACTTGAATTGTTATGGATATTAAATTGTAATTAAGTTTTTCTATTGAGATGGATTGAAATAAATTTAGAAATTTACGAAAAACAATATATTAAAACTACATGTAGATTTATGGGAGAAATAGCCAATTTAAAAAGATTTATATTTTTATTCAAAGATTTTTTGATCTATAATTTTGAACATTTCATGTAATAATTTTAAACTTTTCAGGTATCATTTACTATAATTATTGTTTCATTTTCGCTAACCTTTTTAACGGTTATTTTTTTATTACTTCCATCATTAAGCTGAAGTTGAGATTGTAATTGTTTTTAATAGCATCTTTATCTTTGGTGATGTTTTTAGCATCATTGCTACTTGCGAACAACATATTCTGGTCTTCAGTAAGTCCCCAATTAGATCCGATATTTATTTGGAACAGTATCATGGGAATTAAAAGGAATAGATACAAGGCGCATGAACTGATCATCTTCTCCATTATAAATTGATTAATGAACCTGAAGGGAAAAAATAGGGCTTAATCAATAATTTATAATCATTATCTCAACAAACACATGAAAATTTAATAGACATCCAATTTGTAAAAAAATATTGAATTTGGTTCGTTCGTTCATTTAGCTGAAAACCAGTGTCTAGATGTAATTGTTAAGGATAAAATATTAAATTCCTTTACGAAGAAATTAATTTTTATATATTAGAAACTAGATTATAATTTCAGATATCTTTCTTAGTTAAAACATCAAATATGTCTTCTTTGAACAATTCACTTACTATGTTATTGCAGAAGTAAATATACAATTCATAATGCTTATTATAAATTTCAGGCATGTCATCAATTCTTTTTTGTGTTGATTTAATTATACTGTCACATTTTTTTTGAATTTGGTCTTCAGTGAATGTTTCACCAAATCCTAAATCTACTTCTCCTGTCTTTACTTTTTTGAAATCTTTTATAAGTCTCCTTTGATTTTGAATAACTATATCCATTTCAGTTTTATCAGCTAATCTAAACATATGTTCTAATGTAAAGTTTATCATTGATGTTATTAGAAATGGTTCATAAACTAAATTTGAAAGGAACTGAGTTTTAGATTTAAATGATTCATAATCCACTTTATCTAATAACAAATCACGCATTTTTTCTCCTTTTTTAAATGTTGGCTTTTTAGATCTTGGTTTTATTATTGCCCTGAATAAAAAACTAAAAATATGATCCCTTTTTTTATTATCTAAACCTTCAATTAACTCAAAAAGATAACCCATACTATTCATTGGAGGATCTCGAAAATACCAAAGATGAGCAGGATGTATTAAATCAATGAAAGGAAACTCTAAATTAGGAATATCATACTTTTTTAATAAATTCCATCTGTTTAAAGTTAATTTCTTAAGATGGGTTTTTTCCCAGTATTGAATATCAAATGACGGGTTGTTATTTCTTTTATATGTATCTATATATCTCTTAGTTGGATTGGAAAGGAAATTTGAAACTATAATTAATAATGTTGAAGGTTTCTCTGCATTTGCCCAATCAATTGCATTTGTAATGGCACCAACTGGAACTCCTTTTTTGTAATGTTTACATTCCACAAATATTTTTTCTATTATTTTGGAACCATTCTCATCTTTTATCTCTCTTTCACATTCAATATCTCGACCATCATCAGAAGGACTACTATCATAACCAGTACCTTTTCTCCAATCTATATTAATAAATCCAATTTCATCAAGTAGTTCGTGACAAAAATTTTCAAATTCTGTTGCCGAGAGATGATCGAAAGAAAAATCTTCTGCCATTTAATCTCCTCACTAACCTGGTTTTTCGTTGAAATTTATAATTCTAATGTTAGATGTCAAGTTTGAATTACGGGATACTAAATCACTTTTTATTTATCATAATCTAGTATATAAGTATAATTTAACGCAGGAATATTACGTATATCTCTTAATTCAAGATAGAGATCAAGGTCCATAGTAACTAAGCCTATTCTTCAGAAAGTTTTGTTAATTTAAACACTATTTTTGATTTTAATAAAAGTTTTAAGAGCAATCTACTATATTTATCCAAAAAATTTTGCTAATAATTAATATCATATCGTAATATTAATATACTATATCTATATAACCTTTTATCAGTGATTTGATGGCTAACTATAAATCTTATAAACAGTTTGCAAATGTTTTAGTAGATGACGTTCTTAGTAAGCTGGATGGTAGTCATGATAAATTTAAAAGGTTTGAAACTGCACATAAGCCATCTAAAATTATTATTTTAGGATCATTAGGGGACCGAGATAGTAATTTTTCTGCTGGAAATGTAATTGAAACAAAAAGAACCTTAACTAGCATAAAAAATAACAGTTTATCAGTGAAATTTTTAGTAAAAGATTTAAATGGAAGTATAAAGATTAAACCGAGTGCTTCAGTTTATTTTGAAGTTTATCCTACTTTTAACGAACAAAAAAAGTATGTATCAAAAAAATACGATAAAATACCTCAAAAAGTGGAAGTTGCACGTATCTGGGAAAGAAAAAATGTGCACATAGATAATTTTGAAATTGACCTTTCCAAAATCTCAGAAGGAAAAGGAAATTACTTTGATATAGATATCAATGAATTTGATAAAATCAATAAGGACAATATAAAGACAAAATCTTTAAAAATAAGTTCCAAATATTTAAAAAAAGAGGAAGATTTTAAAGAGAAAATTAATGAAACTAGCGGTAAAATACCAATATTCAATTGGAGAGCAGTTTTACGAATTGATTCAGAAATTTTTAAACAAAATAATCAAAATTTAAATCTAATTACAATAACGTTCTTAAATAATACAGAAAAAAATAATGCATATGAAACATTTTTATTTAATTGTAATTTAGAGATTATTTTTGATGGAATTCAACTTACAACATTCCAATACAAATACGAATACGAAGATAATACATACCCTCATGAAAATTATTTGCGATGTTTAAATTGTCATGGGGAATATTATAACAATAAAATAATTACGAAGAATTATTGTGATTTTCATCAAGAGAAATTAATTCCTAAATCTTCAGATAAATTTAATTTTGACGATCTGTCATCTAGAGAAAAGAATATATCTATTTTAACAGATTTATATGATGAAATGAGTCATTATTTATTAAACTATAAAGAAGATTCTCGTTTTAAAGTTGATATAAATTATACTAGGAAAGTAAATAAGTTCGAACAAACAATAAAAAGATTTTTAGAAGGTTTAGAAATACTTAAAACTAATAAAAATGCTTTGAGAGCATTTGAATTGGTTAATAAATCATTATCTTCAGCTAATCCCTATAATTCTTGGAGATTATTTCAATTAGCTTTTTTAATTATCATTATTCCCGATATTGTCGATCCTTCTAAAAGAAGAGACACTTGCGAAATTTTACATGTATCTACCGGTGGAGGGAAATCAGAAGCATATTTCGGATGTGTTTTATTTTCCGCGTTTTGGGATCGTTTATCTGGAAAAGAATTTGGAGTTACAGCCATTACTAAATTTCCTTTAAGAATGTTATCTATTCAGCAACTACAAAGAGTATCGAGCTTGTTTATTTATGCTGAAATAATTAGAAAAAAAGAAAAAATAGATGGAAGTCCATTTTCGGTAGGTTATTTTGTTGGATCTTCTGATAAAGAGTTTCCAAGATATTCCAATGATCTTATTAAAGATATTAAAAATTTTGATAGAATACCTGGTAAAATTATTAATGATTGTCCGGTGTGTAAAGAAAGAGAAAATAATGTAATTTTAGCTGTTAGAGACTCAGATAGCCATATAATACATAAATGTGAAGATTGCGGGGAAGAATTTAACATTTTTTTCACGGATGAAGAGATATATAGATCTTTACCGACTTTTATTGTTTCCACAGTAGATAAATTGGCAGGAATCTCGACTAACAGAAGGTTTAGGAATATTTTTGGGGGTGAAATTGATATATGCCCCAATGGACATGGATTCATACCCCATAATGATATTTGTGAATTTGAAAATTGTGGTAAGAAAGGAGTTTTAATTCATAGAGATTTTAATACTGGACCCTGCCTTATTATACAAGATGAGATGCATTTAATTCGAGAAGGATTCGGTACAATCGACTCCCATTTTGAATCATTAATGGAATCTTTACAAGTAGAGATAGGTGGAAATAAATTTAAAAATATAGCAATGACTGCTACGATTACGGGAGCTAAAAATCAAATAGATAATTTATATAATAAAAAAGCAAATATTTTCCCTGGAGAATCTCCAAAAGGAAAAGGAAATGATGATTTATTCTTTGAATATGATTTAGAAAATGAAGAAATAACATATCAACGAAATATTATTGGATTAAAACCTAATTTTAGAGATAATCAGTATGCGTCCCTTTTGACTTTAAAATATGTCACTGAATTCATAGAATCAGTTGAAAAAGATTTTAATGATTTTTCTACAAAAAATGGCATAAATAAGCTTGAAATTGAAGAAATTGTAAATAATTATAAAAATTTACTCACTTATCACAATAAGAAATCTGATGTACATTCTATGAATTATTATTTAAAAAGTGTTGTTAATTCTAAATTAGAAAAATACCAGATCTCTTCTAGAATATTAACTGGAGAAAATACTATAGATGATATTAAAGAAACAATTAAATTAGTAGACGAATTTTTAGAACATGAAGAAAATAAGTATAAATTACTGTCAATATTTGCAACAAGTATTGTTTCACATGGGGTGGATATTAATAAATGGAATTTAATGATTTTCCAAGGAATACCTAGGAGTACTGCAGAATATATTCAAGCTTTAAGTAGAGTCGGGAGAAAGAATCTTGGTTTAGTATTTGTTTGGTTTTATCCTAATCGAGCAAGAGATTTAAGTTTCTATCAAAATTTCTATGATTACCATTCGTTTATTGATCATAAAGTAGAAAGTGTTCCTTTATCCAGATGGACTAAACTTGGTTTTAAACAGACATTTACCTCAATTTTTTGTGCAAGTATAATAAATTATTTTTCAGAAGTTAAAAAAACACCCATATATAGTGTTGAACAAGTTAATGAGATATTTAATTCCAACAGGAAAGAAAATACTAGAAAATTAATAGAATTTATACAAAAAGCTTATAAAACAGACTCTAAAAAAGTTGGAGCCGATTATTTCAAGCAAAAAATTATAACTGAAACTGAAGCGAGGCTTAATTACCTTTCTACTTATCGCGGGAAAGATATGCACTTCTTTCCAAATGCTTTAAAAAATAATGATAGGAAATATTACAAAACTCAATACGGTATGAGAGGAATACAAGATGAAGTTTTAATCCAAGCTTCTTATAATGATTCGAACTTCCTAAAACTTTCTAAGAGGAACAAAAATGGATGATTGGAATTTAGAGTATAATGCTCATAGTGCTTTATATCATTGTATCCCTGGCCTCATTACTACTAGGAGTAAAACGGCTCATCAAATCATGAAAGTTTTCCCTGACAAGAATGGCAAAAATCTTGAGATTCAAAATGAAGATAGGTTAAAAGAAAAATTGTTTGCTGAAATTAAATCAATGTATAATAGCCGAATACAAAAATATGAATTAGATGGCCTTTTTCGCTTAGGTGAATATAGAGATAATCTTGAGATAATTAAATTTAAATTAATTAATAACTCCTTTGAAACAGATGAAGATGATTATAGTGGTATTCATGGAGTTTATCCGAAGACTTTTGTTTGTTCTGATTGCGGAGATTTTAGATCAATTCCATATAAGGAATTTAAGTACTTTGATCCTAATAAATGTAGAACTATTGGCTGTAATGGGCATTATGATCAAATGTCTATTGTTTTATTCTGTGAAATTTGTGGTAGGATTAAGGAACTGCGAGAGTATAATTGTAAGAAACATAAAGATGCACCTATAACACTAAGAAGAATTGAATGGGATTCATTAGGTAATTGGGAAGTTATATGTCCTATATGCGAAAAGCAAAATGAAGATCCAGTACAACTTTTTAATGTATTAAGCTGTCATCATTATGAAAATGATTTTAATAAATCGAGCAAATTATGTTCTCAACCACCTAGCAAATTTATTCCTCTAACAATAAAAGAAGGAGGTATTTTTTCTCCAATAATTATAACCTCTGTAGATATACCTCCTGTTGAATATATTGACTTAGATGATTTAGAATATGTTCTTCTAGCTTTACATTTGGCTAAATTTAAGGATATTAGTGAAGATATTGGGGAAGAAGTTTCATTGGAGGATATTGAAGAGCTTATCATGAGTTATAATAGTAAAATTTTGAAACGTAAGTATTTTAATCAGATTGGTTTAGATGTATCCGAAAATGAAAAAAATTCAATTTGGAAAGATTATAATCATATTGACTTAATTGAAGATGTAATAACCAATTTAAAAGACCGTTTTGATAATATTGAATTGGAAAACATTAACGATTATTTTGCTATTACAAAACCATTCTCAAATTATCAAGAGAATCGACCAATTTCCTACGAAGAATATATCAATTCATTGAATAGTGAAGATAAAAAAGAGATGGCTTTCGAAACTTATAAAAAATTAAAGAAAGATTTTGGTCTTGAAGACATTAAATATGTATCTAGTTTGACATTGATATCATCTTGTATAGGAGTTATAAATGGTATTAACAGATTTTACCAAGAAGATTTTGTTCCACATTTTAATCCTTTATGGAAAGAAGATGATAAAAAAGAAAATTTATTAGTTTATTCTTACCCCTATGAAACTGAAGGAATTATTTTTGATCTCGATAAAATTAAGGTATGTAATTGGTTAATAGAAAATGGACTTATACCAAATGATAGGCCAAAAAGCTCTAATGATGCCAAGGAAATTCTTCTAAATATTCAAAAGTATACTGATGATCAAAAGTTTACTAAAGAATTTACAGCTCTGAAAACATTATTGCATACGTTGTCTCACATTCTAATAAATAAGGCTTCTTTATATACAGGGCTTGATGCAGATTCAACTAGTGAAATAATTTTCATAAATCAAGCATCTATACTCATTTATTCTACTTCTAACATTAATATTGGAGGGTTTGAACATATTTTTGAAAATTCTCTTTTCAATTGGTTTTATCAAATTAAAATAGATATGTTGGATTGCATATTAGATCCAACTTGTATATTTGAAGATGGAGCTTGTTTTTCATGCCTATACCTTCCAGAATACGTATGCTCTGAATTTAATCATTTTCTCGACCGTGATGTTTTCATTGGAAAAGGAGAAAGATACAAAAGCTATTGGTGAAGAATATGGATAAAGTATTCACTGAAAAAGAATATTTCACTCTTTTTACTTCACTTCTAAAGTTAATATCTGAAAATCCCGAAATAACGATTGAACAAGCTGTTCATACTCTTTCAGATGAATATAGTGTGGAAATGATTCAAGAATCTATTGTATATTTATTATCTAAGGAATTTTTAGATGTTGTAAATACTTCTAAACAATTTGATAATCAGAAATTAATACTAGCTAAAATTCCTGAAATAGACTTAAATAATAGAGGAGATAAGTTATATCCTAAAATTTTACTTTCTTTACCTTCTTTTAATTTTTTTGGATTAGAATCTGAATTAAGTTCTTTGAATGGTATATTTTATAATATGAAAGATGAATTTAAATTGCTTTTTGAGAATGCTGAAAAAACTATATATATTTGTTCTCCTTTTCTTGAATTTAAAGGAATAAGTGAGTTTTTATCAATCCTTATTCCTAAAGCTAAGTCCGGTGTTGATATTAAAATAATTTCAAGGGAAATAAATAAGTCTAAGAATAAATTCAATGAAATGAAAAAGATTTATAGCCAATTTAATTCTAAAAATGCAAATATTGAGATAAGAGATTACTATTATGAATTTAATTTTAAATTAGCTAGTAGCGTACATGCTAAATTAATTATTACGGATAATAAACTTGCTTATATTGGGAGTGGAGAACTCCGTGAAAACTCGTTTGAGAAGAATTTTGAATCAGGAGTTATAATTAATGGGAATAAAGCCCATCAAATTGGGTTGATTTTTGAAAAAATTTTTTCATTATCTACAATTGTTGATTGGGGGGATTAAAATAAAACAATGGTATGACAAATTTCCCCATATTTACACGTACTATCCAAAAATAACAAATAATAGGGAAGATAATGTTCGACTATCATGTAAAGACAGAATGAGTCCTTTAACTAATTTTGTTTTAAATATTTTTTTAAATAATTTAGAAAATAAAAAAAACTTAATTATAACACTACCCGATAATATTCTAAGACCTATTCCACTTATTGCTTATTTATATGCCAGATCAAGTAAAAAAAGTGTTTTGATATTCACTCAAAAAGGAGGAGAATATTCAAATGAAAATATTCTAGAAACTCATAGAATAAATTATTATTTATTAAATTATGGTGATGAATGTCATGGAGAATATATATTTTCAGATGTACCTTTAGGCATCATCTCTAAAGATAGTATTAAGGCAAATGTATATTTCCGTCGTGCTAACAGAGATAGAAGACGGTATTACATTAAATTGCAAGAAGAAAACTTTTTAAATAGTGATAAACCGAAAATCTTCTTAGATTATGAAGAAAAATCGATAAGAATCACTGAAACTATTGAAAAGTTAATAACCCCTGATAAATCTATAGAAATAAATTCGAAAATTGATTTGGGATTAGTTATATTTGAAAATGTAGATCGGTTTATAAATTCTAAACATTCATCAAAAGCATTCTATAAATGGATAAAACCTTTATTAGAAAAAAAAATTCAAATAATATTCCATTTTTCAAATACGGAATCTAAATATATTGATGCGCTAAAAAACGAAAGTAACTCTTTTGTTTTACCATTGAATCACACAATATTAGCAAATGAGTCCATAAAAGAAAAGTCACTAAATTATTTTAACAAAATCGGAAAAAATCGAGAAAAAATGGATCTCATTGAGAAATATAACATTGACAAAAGAACCTCATATGATAAACTTACTTGTCGAGAAATGCTAAAACCTGTTTTAGATTCTGGAAATACCGATTACCATTATAATTACTCAAGAATATTGAAAAAAGATATAAAAGAAAGCCTATTAGTCGATAATATTTTGTATTATACAATTTTATCTTTCTTTTATGAATTACCTAATATTTTTATTAATCCTTCTAAATATAAAAAGTACTACCAATATGATGGTTTTAAGGGTCATTATACGTTATACGATTTAATTAAAATTTTTAAAGAGCAAAATAAGTATAAAGAAAATGAAGTAACAATTAATTATTTAACTTCTGAGATTTCCGCTGTTTGCAATGAATTAAGTGATTGTAAAAGATATGGAGAGGAAATTTCATTTGATCGCATTGGAAAAGATTATAGAATTTTAGATCTTATCCTGAATGAGAATTTTTGTAATAATGAAGATGTAATTTTTGCGACCTATTCTCCCTTTGAAAGAAATATATTGCATGGTAAAATTGAATCAATACATCATTCTAAAATTAAAATAGAATCAATAAACAAGTTAAATAAATCTGCATTTGATAGAACTAAAACTATTCTTGTATTACCTGGTCCTTTAAGATTAAAATATTTCTCGGAATTACTTAGACCCTATAAAAAAATCTTTTTTTTAGCTTATAGTGGAAATAATTATAATATTATTAAAGAACAGATTAATTTAGTCCAAGATTATTCTTTAAAAAATGTAAAATCATCTTTAGAATATTTCAGTGAGGTATATGATTTTATGAATATTCCTAAAGATGCTTTATTTGTGAATCATAATTTAAGGGTTGAGAGAGATGAGTTAGTTCATGAAAAATCAGAAGATAAAATAAATACTACTATTAAGAACATAATTGACTCAATTTCAAAATATCCTCTTATCGGAGAGTATGAGAAAGAAATGGATGAATTGGAAAAGAAAAATATATATTTCAAAGATAAACGTGCAAATGAAATATTTGAAGATAGTGAAGGTGTAGAAATCGTTTTAAAAAGGTTTAACAAATCAAACATCGTTACAAAAAAATTATTTTTAGATAAAACTTATTTATATCTTAAAACAATAGATGGCAAATTTGACGAAGATACCCCAGATAAGTTATATGAGGGGTGTTATGTGATAGTGTTAGATGATAATGAAAGAAAAACATTATTAGAGTTAATAATTGACATTTCTGGAATGGAAGAAAGTGTTGATAGAGAACTAATAGAAATTTGGTGGAATAAATTAAGAGAATTTAAAAAAGAACAAGATTTTAATGTTAGTCAGTTTCAAAAATACCTTCAAGAACATGGAATAAAGAAAGATAAACAAACTGTACGTAATTGGATAAATGGTATAGTATTGGGCCCACAACATCCACAGGATATTTTACATATTGGTGAAGCAATTCATGATAATGATTTAATTGCAGATTGGAACATCATAGAACAAGAAATAGCCTTAATTAGACAAATTCATAGAGAACAGGGAAAAATGTTAAAAAAAATAATAAGAAACATTTTAAACGGAGATTTAAATTTATCAAAAATGAGTTATCAAGAACTTGAATTATATGAAAGTATTAAAGATGGAATTTACGAGGTTAAAGAAATATTATGACGGGGATAAAAATGAATGCATTATTAGTCGAACCAAACTTTCCTATACCTACTAAAAGTCGAAATCATGCAAATTTTCTACCAATAGGCTTATTAAAAATAGCCTCGTATCTAAAAGATGAAGGTCATAATTTTCGATTAATTAGGCATGGTACTAATTATAATATTCCAGATGATAACTTAAAAGATTTTATTCCAGATGTAATATTTATTACTTCCTTATTTACATACTGGGCTAAATATGTTGAACAAGCAGTTCGACATTATAAAACCATTTATCCCGATGCTAAAGTAATAGTAGGGGGGATTTACGCATCATTAATGCCAGAAGACTGCAAGGAATATACAGGATGCGATGAAGTACATGTAGGTCCTTATAATAAAGCAGAAAAAAAATTGCCAGATTATTCATTAGTAGATGTTGATTATCAAATAATTCATGCATCTCGAGGTTGTGAACGTAAATGTAAATATTGTGAAGTCTATGTGATTGAACCTGAGGTTGAATATAAAGAATCAATTGTAGAAGAAATTAAAAAAAAAATAATAATTTTTTATGATAATAATCTTTTAGCGAATCCCCATATTGAGAATATCTTAGAAGAATTGATTTTACTTAAAAAACAGAAAAAAATAAGGTATTGTGAATCTCAAAGTGGTTTTGATGGTCGTTATTTATATAATAAGCCTTATTTAGCAAATTTAATAAAAAAAGCTAATTTTAAATATCCTAAAATCTCATGGGATGGTAAATTTAAAAATAAAAACATGATTAAAAAGCAAATTGATATTTTAACAAATGTAGGATATAGAACTAAAGATATTTCTGTTTTCATGCTTTATAACTATGATATTTCTTTTGATGAAATGGAAATGAAAAGAGCCCAATGTTGGAAATGGAATGTTCAAATTATCGATTGTAGATATAGGCCTTTAAGAAATTTTGATAATTATAATCCACACAAAAAGAAACCCCAATCTAATGATGATTATTATATACATCATAACTGGACTGACAAGCTTATTAGAACGTTTAGGAGTAATATTCGGAAGCAAAACATTTGCATTAGGCAGGATATTAATTATTATTCCGCTGATATTGAAAGAAAAAGAATATCTAAAAAAGAAGCTATTAAATATAAAAAAATGGACTTTGAAGAAGCAAAGAAATATTTAACCGATGCTTGGAATCCTTCTGCAATTGGTTCTGTTAATCAATGATTTATACTATAAACTACAGTTTGGTGAATCACCCTATGACTTCACCGATGAATGTGAATGCGGTGGTAAATTAAAATATTTTGAAAATATTGATTTTTTATTAAAATAAAAATGATGATTCCATTTTAGGGATAGGATTAAACATTTAGAAAATAACGTTCAAATATTTCTAAAAGGAAAAACAACTTTATCCATATATTTCCTTTTCAAGTCAGGCTTTAAAATATGTTCTAAAATACCCAGATCAACTAGATCCTTTAAATCCATTTCGCGCAGTTCTTTGGGAACAATTAAATAATTCCGCATATTCGATTGATGTTATAATCATCATTAGATTTCAAATAATCAATAGCTTTCCACTGCCTGTTCTTATCAGATCAGGATTTTCAAGGATCTCATTAACTCTGGAACGAGTTAAAGTAACCTTAAATCATCCCCCACCTCAATAAACTCTGGTTCAGGTAATTATATCTTAAATGGAAAAAAAGAAAAAGATATGAATTTATTGGGAAGAGCAGCTATGGAATTAGAACCTTATTGTGTAGAGCTTACCTTTGCTCGTTAATTTGAGTATGTTAATTTTTAGAAATAAAAAAGGTAAAACTTAATTTATCCTCTCCTTAGCATATTCCATATTATTTTCAAGGTGATCATAAGCATATATATTTTTTATTAGATCATAACTTTTAAATATAAGTTAATACTATTATGAATTGGCAATATTAATAACGTAAACTGAATGATTTTATTAGATGAATTAGACTGTATTGGATCTGTAAATTTTAATCAACAGATTTTTATATTAAATGGAATAGAAGAGTTAAATGTTTAAGTTGCTCTTTTGTGGAGATATATAAATGCATAAAGTGGTTAAAGTGGATAAAAAAAAGGAATTTTCAAGCATTACTAGTTCTAAAGAATCAGAACTATCTGAAAAATTCAAAGCAGACTTAAACAGGGTAAGGGAAGAGGTAAAAAAAGGTAAATTTAGCAGATATAAAAACTCTAAAGAACTTGCCACTGAACTTGGATTGTAAATGACTTTTTTTCTAGATGTTTCGGATGAAGCAAAACATAGGCTTAGAAAACTGAAGAAAAAAGATCCGGAACTTACTAAACGTATTTTGAAGAAATTTGACTTAATTATTGAAAATCCTTATCATTATGAGGTTCTTAAAGGTGATTTGCACGATGCAAGAAAAGCCCCTGTAGGAGATAAATACAGGATTATTTTTGATATCCATGAAGATGAAAAATCGGTAATAATACTTCTTTTTGGACACCGCAAAGATATTTATACGACAAATGAATTATTTAAAGCGTTTCAAAAAAGTAAAAAACGTAGATAAAAAATAGATTTACTCTTAACTGAATATATAGTTCTTAGACAATACCCTGAGCCATCATTGCCTTTGCAACTTTAAGAAATCCCGCAATATTAGCTCCAACTACATAGTTGCCTTCAAATCCATATTCTTTAGCCATTTTATCAATATTTCTATATATGTTAACCATGTTTCTTTTTAATCGTAAATCAACTTCATCAAATGACCAGTGCATATTTGAGCTTCTTTGTGCCATTTCCAGTACACTGGTTGTAACTCCTCCGGCATTAGCTGCTTTTCCTGGTAAGAACATTAATCCGGATTTTAAGAATAATTTAGTAGCTTCGGGAGTTGATGGTTTATTTGCTCCTTCTGCAACATACTTAACTCCATTATCTATAAGTTTTCTTGCTGATTCTTCATCTAACTCATTTTGAGTAGCACAGGGAAGAGCTATATCACATTTTATACTCCAAAGACCATAACTACCTTCTTTATAGATAGCATCAGGAAAATCATTTAAGTATTCATGAATACATTTTCTTTCTTCTTCTTTGATATGTTTTACAAATGGAATGGATATTCCATTTTCGTCATAAATGTAACCTTTTGAGTCAGACATAGCAATAACTGTAGCTCCAAGTTGTATGGCCTTTTCAGCTGCATATATGGCCACATTTCCTGAACCAGAAACTATTATCTTTTTACCTTCCAAAACTTCTCCCCTTGCTCTTAAAGCTTCTTCCAATATATAAATGAGGCCATAACCTGTGGCTTCTCTTCTTACCAGAGATCCACCATACTCTATTCCACTTCCGGTTAATACACAATTGTGCCTGTTTGCAATCCTATTATACTGCCCAAACATATACCCTACTTCTCTTGAACCCACACCAATATCCCCAGCCGGGACATCAATATCAGGCCCTATATAATTTTTAAGTTCAGTCATGAAACTCTGGCAGAATCTCATAACCTCCGCATCGGATCTGCCTTTTGGATTGAAATCACTTCCACCCTTTGCACCGCCAATTGACATACCGGTTAGACTGTTTTTTAAAATCTGTTCTAATGCTAATAATTTAAGAATCGATAAATTAACTGTCTCATGAAAACGAAGCCCACCCTTATAGGGGCCAAGTGCACTGTTGAACTGAACACGAAAACCTCGATTCACCTGTACTTCACCATTATCATCAACCCACGGTACTCTAAACATAACCACTCTTTCCGGTTCTAAAAATCTTTCTAAAATCTTTGCTTCCTGAAATTCAGGATGCCTTTCAAACAACACATTAAGACATCTTAAAATCTCAGTTGCAGTCTGAATGAACTCTGGTTCATAAGGATTTTTTCTCTCAAGTTCTTTTAATACATCATCCACGTAGGTCATATCCTCATCTCCTAATTTTTAGATCACCGCTAATAAAGATATTAAACGTTTCGTTAACCAGAAATTCGATATCTTTAAGGTTTTTATATTATCTTTATAATAACTTTTATTTTCATTTACCGTTACTAACTTGTGATACAATTCATCCGGACTTTCATTCATTTCATACTGGGCTAGTTTCGGAACTTATGACACTGCCAGTGGATTGTGGAATATAGGTAATCTCCCCTATAATCAGACAGCGATCCTTATTATAAAAGCCCTGTCCAGTCAATTAGTTATTTCTACCAATATGGTTACAGTTAACTCCTTAACCTACAATCCATTGACCAACAATAGGGGCATTAAGTATTCACGTAAATCATATTATAAACTGAGAATTTGTCAAAGCAACTACCATTCCATTTCAAAATACTTGTATGCCAGTTGAACCAAAATTATAATTGGTTTCCTATTGATAATTGGAGGATTTATCTACCGATAAAAGAATCAATGCCGCCTAAGAACAAATCATCGCCATTTTGATGCTGTAATGGTACAAACACGAATATATCAAGTATTGTATTCATTTATCTTTTTTAAAATTGTATCAAGTCTATATATTTTTAGAAATAGTTAATCATCTAATGGACTCTTCTTTTTCTGGTTGTTTACCTGTCAGAATAGGTGATTCTCCTACTATCTTGTCTTCGTCCTTAAGTTGTTTAGTTATTTCAATTTCTGCAAGCTCCTTCTGGAAGGTCATTAAGGCATGGGTTGTTTTTGATTCCTGGTTGAGGGTGTAAAGTTGTGCACTGCCAATTTTACGTGTAGGTTTAATTATCTGGTAGGTTTCCAGTTCATCCAGTAATGTGTAAAGTGTGCGTCTGGAGATTCCAGAAGCTTCAGAGAGATCTTTCTTGGTGTACTCAGACCAGGGATGGGTGATCAATATTTCTATAACTCTAACTCTTGGATAGTCTCCCAAAATTTCACTTAACATATAGTCACCTCACTCTGTTTACATATTAGTCACTGAATGTATATATAATTACCAACATATTTATTATTAAATATAATTAAAATATTATTATGGTAGATTTTGAGACTAAAATCTTATTTAATTTACTCTGGATGGGATATGTTGGGGGAAGACACACCTCGGAAGATAATGTTATCAAGAATTTTCCTCGAGACGAACGAAAAAAGGCAAAAAAGGCCTTGAAAAAATGTTATAATAAAGGATATCTCATACTTAAACCTACACATTATGGTCAGGAAGTAAGTATCAATCCTCGTATGTTAAAAGAAATACTAAAAATGCCTGGAATAAATGAAATGGAAAAAGAGTATAGTATCTAACTTTATTTTATTGATTTCATACAGATAATTCATCATTGTAAAAATCCGTAGGTAGTCAAAAAGGAGTCAAATATTTATTATATGACATATAAATAGTAGTCATGAAAGTAGTCGAATATATAGAAGATTTGTTTAGATTAATAAAAGAGTTAGATTAAACAAAAGATTTCCAAGGATTTGAAAAAATGTTCAATCCATGTTTCACATATAACCACGAATTGGTAAATAAACTGCTTGAAATTAATTCCATAAGGGATTTTATTGTCAATGCACCGGTTGTACTGGAAATGGAATCATCACTAAAAAAAGATGCGCTTTTAAAATCTGCACATCACTCCACTGCAATTGAAGGTAATCCCTTATCCCTAAATCAGGTTGATAAACTGGCTAAGGGAATCAAAATAGAGGGACAGAAGAGGGCTATGCAGGAAGTTTTAAACTATCTGAATGTGCTTAAAAATATGGATAAATATATTGAAGACGGGAAAATTACAAAAAAGAACGTCTTAAAGCTTCATGAGAATATAACTCATTACACACTGGAATATACTTATCTTGAAGGCCAGTACAGGAGTGAACCGGTTTATGTTGTAAACCAGGAAGGGGATATTGTTTTTACTCCCCCTAATGCCAAGCTGGTGCAGGGCCAAATGGAGGACCTCCTGGAATGGATGAGTATCACATCAGGTGAATTAAATGCAGTTATTTCTGCAGGTATAATTCATTATGAATTTGTAAGAATACATCCCTTTGTAGATGGTAATGGGAGAACAGGCAGGGCACTTGCAGCGATTTACCTGTACCTGAGGGGATTTGATGTTGATTTTACACTGGATGAATACTACAATAGCGACAGACAGGCATACTACCATGCCCTGAACTCGGTTGATCCAAATACTCAGGATCTAACTGAGTGGCTTTTATATTTCCTGGAAGGATTTTTAATTTCTTTACGTGAGATTAAGGACAGAATAATGCTATTTCCCTTAGGTGCTCCAAGGAAAATAAAATTAACAGAAAAAATGTTGAAAATCTTAGAATACTTGCAATTAAACGGCAGCATCACCAACTCCGAGGTCCAGAAGCTCTTAAATATCTCTCGCCAGGGAGCTTATAAAGATTTACGGAGCTTGATGGATAAGGGTATTATAGCAAAGAAGGGTGGAAGCCGGTCCACCTATTACATTTTAAAGTAGTCAAATAGGTAGTCGTTTTAGTTGTTGAATGTAGTTAAAAGGAGAATGATGAGTCCCAGTAAATATAATTAACCAACAGAGTATTTTTCATCAGGTAAGGATGGTTCTGGTATAGGTCCTATTTTCTTTTCAAATTCTTCAACATATTTCATTAACCATTTAGCAGTTTTCTTGGCTGCTAGTGGAGATAATATAACTTCGGCCTGTACTTCTCGCATTACATTCAGGTCCGGGGGAAGTAGTAGTTCATCCTGTTCCAGTGGTTCATCAGAAAATAATAACAACCGGAAGTCACAGGCATTGAACCCCCCGAGGACTCCAGTAGCATATATCCGTGGAATATCAGATGGAATAATTAGTGGAATGTCATTTTTTTCCATTACATTTTTTTCATGATTCATTTAGTTCAACCTCTAACTGGAAAAAGAAGAATTTTCTCCAATTTTTTTAAGTTCATCAGGGTTAGAATTATTAAACTCCATGAAAGAACGATAATTTCTAGTAATTTTTTCTTCTTTCTTTACATTATTTAGTGTAATCTCTGCTTTTCGCAGATACTCTTCACTTTCTAAAATAGCCAGGGCAAGGGCTCTTTTATCATCTTCTTTAAGTTTGTACTTTTTAGGTTTTGCGTCCGTAAAATCCAGTATCCCTATCTTATTCAATTCATTTATATGCCTGTAAGCAGTTTTAGGAGATGTTTCAGATATCCGGGCTATTTCCTCGATAGTTAAAAATTCCCCCCAATTTTCAACCATTTCCTCCAGAATACTGATCCTTTTGGTATTCCCAAAAACCTCTCTTAACACGTTAGCCATTAATTTAACCTCCCCAAATCATTTTATGTTATATAATTTATGATCATAACCATTTATAATTTTACATTTTTTACCAGTAATGGTAAGAAATGACAATTTATTAAGTATTATATATATATTTATATGTTTGAAGCAGATGAGGTTGCCCTGTTTATAGAGGAGTTAGATGAATATGAAAAAAGATTTTTACGTTTGTTAGGTTCTCTGAATGTATCACAACACAAGAACATACGTAAAGAAACCATTAAAAAGAGACTTCCCAATAAATATGGGAAAAAAAATTGATAAAACACTTAATAAATTGCGAACTAAAGGTTTATTATTTCCTTACCGGCCAAATAATTATGGTTTAAGTGCGTTAGGAGTTATAATTGCTCAAAAATTGGTTAAAGATTTCAGGGATCAAAAATACAATGATTTAACTATTTTGATGTTGATATAGTTCATTTCAAATTTACTATTGGAAAAAAACAATTAATTTCTAAGGGATAAAACAATTATTTTCTAAGGGATAAGAATTATTTTCACTCAGAAAAAGTCCCTGAAATTACCTTGAAAAATGCTATTATTATTAATAACTTCAACCCTTAACCATAATAATAGAATCCAACACTGGGGAATCAATATGCCACTTAAATGTCAAGAATGTGGGGAAATACTCAAAAAAGGGTTAATCATCTGCCCAGAGTGTGGTCGCAGGGGTGTTTTTGTTAAAGATGACACCGTGGACACCTACTCTGCCCTACTAGAGAACTTCCCCTCCTGGATGAATCCCCGCCCCCAGCAGGAAACCATCCTGAAGAAAATAGCCCAGGGACTGGATGATGGCTACCATTACATCCTCCTGGATGCCGGTACTGGAATAGGTAAATCCGCAATTGCAGTGACCCTGGCCAATTACTTCTCCTCAGCGTATCTGGTTACCATCACCAAACAATTGCAGGACCAGTACTACAATGACTTCAAGTTCCAGGTTTTAAAGGGCAGGAATAACTTTGACTGCATTGAGGGCATGGTTTTCAAGGATACCACCTGTGATGATGGACTCTGCCAGACTGCAGATCTAGTCTGTGACCATGGAATAAGCAGTAAAGGAGAATCACTCTGCTTCCATGATCTGCGTGGCCAACCATGGTACTTCAACAGTGACAACCCCTGCCATTACTGGCTACAGAAGGGTAAATCAGTACAGTCCCCCATCACCTTAATGAACTACTCCTCATTTTTCCCGGAAATGAATTACATGGACCACTTTGGAGAAAGGGTCCTGGCAGTCTTTGACGAGGTACATAACATGGAAAACCAGGTCATGGACCAGTTAAGCCTGGAATTATCCAATAAAATCCTGAAAAAAGATTTTGATGAATACATGGATCGGCTGAGGGAAATTGACGAGCTTGATACCATCCCCCATTTAAGTGAGGATGATTTAACTGAGGATGTTGATTTCTGGACAGAACACATTGCCAAATTTAACGATGCCTATAAATCCATACTCAAAGTTCCAGATGTACCCTTAAAAAAACGTAAATCTGTCCACCGATCTATTAACCGGTTATCAATGGTTGAAAATGAATTAAAGGATCATCCCACACAGTGGGTGATTGAGGCCAACCGGAAAGCAAAATTAGTCACCTTTAAACCAGTAGAGGTCAGCCGTTTTGTGCAAAGGTACCTCTTAAGCCATACTGATTACTGTCTCCTGATGAGTGCCACCATACTCAGTAAGGATCACTTCTGCAAGTGGCACGGAATCAACCCGGAAGATGCATTGTATATCCAGGTTAAAAGCCCATTCAAAATAGAAAACAGGCCTATTTATCTTAAAACCAGCGGGAGAATGTCCAGTAAATTTATTGACCAATCCAAACCCCGTTCCATCTCCACCCTTAAAAAGATCCTGGAAAAACACCCGGAAGATAAGGGTTTGATACATACCCACAGTCATAAGCTTGCCACCTACATCAGTGAAAACCTAAAGGATCCACGCATAATCATCTACAGCCCCCACAGTAACAGGAGAAGAAGCCCCAAAAGAGAGGTGGTCATCAGAAAATTTATAGAATCTACAGAACCACTGGTACTGGTAGCTCCCAGTGTGGATGAAGGGGTTGATTTTCCTGATGATCTGTGCCGTTTCCAGGTTATCTACAAAATGCCCTTCCCTTACCTGGGGGATAAACAGATCACAACCCGGATGAAGAGGGATGGTTACTGGTATGCTTACAAGACCGTGGCCAGTTTGGTCCAGGCTTATGGTCGTGGTATGAGAAACGAAGATGATTACTGTGATACTTACATCCTGGACCAAGATATTTACGGTGTTCTGCGTGATAGGTGGCGTAAATGTTTGTATTTCATCCCTGAATATTTTGAAGAAGCTATTGTTTAATATTTCATCATTACATAATTGGTTAAGAAGCCCATTATAAGAGTTTTTATATTACCTGAAAATATTAATAGTATTTTTTTTATATTTAGTATTACATATTTTATTTAGTAATTTTTATAATCAAGGAGTTACAACATGTACATGATGAAAAGGAAATTCAAACTTTCAGTAGTTGTTGAGCATGATAAAAATGGATATTATGCTTTTTCTCCACAATTACAGGGATGTTATTCTCAGGGAGAGACATACGAAGAGGTTATGGCAAACATTAAAGATGCTATTCATCTTCATTTGGAAGATATGTTGGAAAGTAAAGAAACCATCCCTGAAATTGATTCAATTAGTTTAACTTCCATGGAAGTTGAGGTATGACTGATTAACTCCATTGATATTGTCACGTTTTTTTAAGACTTTTTTCATAAAACTTCAAATCCACTTCCATCCAGTTCAAGTTTACCCATGCACTATGCTCAGGGGAGGGACTTTGACTGCATTCTTCTGCTTTCTTGAAAACCTTATTTCCTATTTCTTCTAGATCCCTGGCCGGGGGTAAAGGTTCGCCATGATAATCACCTGACTCAATTGCCCTATCCATTCTTAAAAGATTCTCACTCCAAACCATGAGAAAGTACAGTTCACTATCTAATTCTAGTAGCTTACTTACTTTAATCACTTCATCCACACTGATTAGTTTACTTTTAACCGGGATAGATATCAGAAGACAGTTCTTTCATCCTTTCAGAGTTACTACCCTCAGAGCATAATTTGCGAAACTCAGACTGCATCAAAGAAATTTCATCCAGAAAATCAGCATCTGGAAGGTTCTCCAGGTTACGTTCCAGTAAATTCAGATCTATTCCTTCTCTAGCATTTGAATCAGGGGTTTTGATACTACTTTTAATGGTGGCTGAATCTAGAGTGTTTAATGGTTCACCACCAAGTATCTGCCGGTTCTCATTAACAAATTCAAGAACCACATCCTCATTGAACTTATCAATCCCAACAAGGTTACAAATATTACCAAGAGAAGTGTTAATATCTTCCTCAGCAATTTCTAAATTATTCCTGAGATGATAGTTGATCTTCTCCATAATCTGATTAAATTCTACCTCAGAAATGGAATCTTTAGAAACCAGACTATCAAGTTCATTAATGAGTTTCCCATTGGAATCTGGATCTTCTACCAGTTTTTCCAGGATTTTCGTTAAGGTTTCTTTGGTTGATTGAGGATTTTTAGTCTCGTCCATTTAAAAAACACTCCTGTGGTCATGTAAATTAATATCAATTAATTCTAATATTGATTAATTCTCTATGAAACTTTTAAAAGAAGCATTATTAAATTTTTAGTTTAAAATTTTTAGGTTTAACATGAAATGTCCTTTAAGCTTCAACCATAAGAGGTGTTAAGAAGAGTAAATTCATTTTCTGAACTTATGAAGATCTATGAAAAAAAAGACTTGAAAATCCCCAAATTAAATGGAAAATACTACCCACTTCATTTAAAGAATTTAAGCTCCATTTCCCCATCTACTATCTCAACATAACTATTCTGCTGGGTTTTATCTTTAAGTTCATTTATCCATGATCCAGTATTGGCAACTGTTTTATCTTTGGTGATGAATGGTCGATGCGTATGACCATAAACCAGAGTTTCGTTTGGTTTCATTCCTAGTAGATAGTTTTTTCCACTGGATATTGCAAAATTGTAAACTTTATCAATATCCCTTCGTTTATTTGGACTTTCAGAAATCGCCTGGATAAATTCATCCCTACCAGTACTAGGTAGTTTTGTTTTTAAAAGATTGAAAAACTTCCCTATTTCTTTAGGAATGTCCCAGATTTCACTCTCAGCTTTACCAATAAGATTCCCATTAAAGCACATCTCATTGCAGATATTTTCATAACTTTCTAAAGATGCCTGAACTTCCCAACGAATGAACTCTAACTCATAACCATGAATAAAGAAAAAGCTTTTCTCCTTTTCACCGGTTCCACTTTTAAGTCTTAATGATTTAGAAACAGTTACCTTATCATCAATGTTATATTGTTTATCTGAATTTAAAGTGTAATTTCTCTTGACCAGATCCAAAATGTAATAATCATGGTTACCAGCAATGTAATGAATCTTACCCGCTTTCAGATTGTTCAATTTGCTTAATATATCATTATTGTCCTGAACTAATTCAGCGTTGTTACGTCTCCAAAAATCCAGAATATCCCCTAATAACACTAAATGATCTATCTCCTCATCCTGATATTCATCTAAAAACCTGGAGAAAGCTTCATGATTACAATCATCAAAGCCTAAATGCACATCACTAACAACCAAGATCATAGAAATCTCCTCATTCCAGTTCAATATCCATATAAACAGCTGCATGATCTGATGCTACAGGTTTCACATCTCCAACTTCATCAAATCGTGGTCCGGTATAATTCACAGCCTTTTTGGCAATACCTTTACGCATTATCTCTGGTTTTCCCTGATTCTTATCTGCAAGTGATTTTGATAGGAAGATATAGTCCAGTTGTGTGTATTCCTTGGCTTTGGCATAGAAGTGAGTCCATTGCTCATCAGCAGGCAATCTTCCCACAACATTCACCAGTCCAGGATGGTTTAAAAGAGATTCCAGTGATGTTTCTTTATCTGGAAAGTCATTGAGATCACCCAGGACTGCAAAGTTGCCCTGGTAATTTTTATCCTTCCACTCAGAATCTACAATTTCAACAACTTTTTTAGCCTGCTCAACCCGTTTTGGTTTGGTATTAGCTCTTGCTTCATCAGAATTTTTTGCTTTAGTATCCAGCATGGACTTGAAATGATTTACATAGAGTTTTAACAGTTTTCCATCAACATCAATTACTACTTCCAGGCAGTCCCTGGAGAAAAGCCAGGGCCACTGAGAGATCACGGAACTATGATCATTTCTATGGGTTCGAACCGAGATGATAGGATGTTTACTTAAAAGTCCCACATCAATTCCACGAGGATCATGGCTGTCAATTAAAATACTTTCTGTATAACCTACATTTTTCATATATTTAGAAGTGAAACGATCAAGAATGGTAATGTTTTCAACTTCCATCAGTGCAATAACATCAGCATTAACATCACTGATAACTTCGGCCGTGATCTTCTTTTCATCCTCATCCAAAAGGTCAAAAGCCGTATCATTAACACTGAATCCATCTAATGCAGTAGGATCGACATTCTTCTTAAATTTATATCTAGCAAAAAGGTTTTCACAATTAAAAGTAGCAATACGCACCCCTAATACCCCCTGTTTATACATTCAATTTTTGCCGTAATTTATTTCGTTATATCTTATATTACTTTTTAGTATAAATAAATTATCAATAATAAAGGGAGGATCTTGAAGGGATGAAAAAGAGTATGTATGTGGAGTTTCATCAAAACCAGAGCATCCCTAAACACCTAAATAAGGCATTGGAGAAGGTAAAATAATTTATGATCTAAACGGATTATATATTGCTACAAATAAGCTGATTCTCGTAGACTTTTTCAGTAAATGAACAAGTATACGTCCTAAATAGGAAATTTAACATAATTTTATGTTCAGTATCTCAATGAGTTGATAACTCCATTTAATCTAAATCTAAATATAAATTTTTTAATAAATTCACAAATACACTATATCCTTTCAATTAAATGTTGTTAAACGCATAAAGAACATCTCTTTTTTATTATAACATAAATTTAAGTATGATTTTACTATTATTCAAATTGTTATGTATCAATTTAAATCCAAAATTAAATTATATAATGAGTTATAATAAAATTAAAAGATCAATTAAAAATTTAAATTGGGATTAAAGTAAGGTCTAAGGTTAAACCAATCTTCATGAATATGAACAATATAATAATCATAATGTCATAGTATTAACAACAAATTTACAGGCAATTTCAGGTTTTAATATGCCAGATTAAATTTGGGGGTTCCATTTCATTCAACCAGAATGAAATAAAGGAGGGATAAATAATGGAAGAAATTTTAAAGAAAAAAATGGGAATGGGTTGGCTTCGAGATCTACCCGATATCAGAGACCTAACCCAGAACTTGGAAAAAAAGAAAAATATAGAAATTAAGAGCATGGTAGAAGATTTAGGTATAGCAGAGGCAACTACTTTACCTGCTACTACAGATCTTAGAAAATCGTGCTCACCTGTTGAAAACCAACTTCATATAGGTTCATGCACAGCAAATGCAGCTGCAGGAGTACTAGAATATTTCGAAAACAAAACGTATGGTAAATACATTGATGCCTCCCGACTATTTATATACAAGGTCACCAGGAAACTCGCAGGATTAACTGGAGACAGTGGAGCATTTTTAAGAAATACCATGGGAGCTCTTGTATTGTTTGGTGCCCCACCAGAAAAATACTGGCCTTACACAGACAAATCTCCTGATTGGGATGCCGAACCCACTGCTTTCGTTTACAACATTGCAAATGACTACAAAGCAGTTAAATATGTTAAACTCGATCCACCAAACACTCCTACCCCGGATATTTTAAACAACATAAAAACAAACCTGGCGGCTGGCTTACCTTCACTATTCGGTACCACAGTTTACAACAACATATTCCAAGCACCAGGCGGTAAAGTACCTTACCCCTGCTCAGGAGATAAACCCGCAGGCGGACACGCCATGGTAGTAGTGGGATATGATGATAACATGGTGATAACAAACCCAGTATGCAATTCTCAGACAACCGGCGCATTTATCATTCGAAATTCATGGGGTGATACCTGGGGGGATAAAGGTTACGGATGGCTGCCATATGACTATGTTCTTAAAGGACTGGCAGTAGACTGGTGGACACTGATGAACGCCGAATGGTTCGAAATAGGACAATTTGGATTTTAGAGTCAATATCCCCATTATTTTTTTTAAAATAAAATCAGAGGGGTGAAATAATGAATGAATCTAATTTGAAATTTCCAGAAAACCCTTTCCATATGACAAGGATAGGGCATTCTCATGTTATTGATGCTGTTTACAATGCTTTACCACCTGAAATGAAAAATAACTTAAAAATAGATATAATGGAAGATAGTTCTGATGATCCAGATCAGAAGTTCAAAGATATGGTAAAACACCATTACCCACCAAGCTACAAAGAAGCAACCAAATGGTTAACCGAAGGACAAACCAGCTACAAAGCTAAAGACTACGATCGTGCTAGTTACTGCTTTGGAGTAGCTTCTCACTATATCACCGACACATTCATGGCTCCACATTGTGTTGAGCGTGAATCCAGTAAGGAGCATCATAATTTTGAAAAAAAGATGGAGAGTTTAACTCCCAATGCTGTTGAATTAAAAGGTAGTCTTGATAGTTTAATGAAAGTAGGAGTGGAACAGGGTCAGAAAGATTGGCAAGCATGGTTAAAAACTAGAGATGAAACAATACTTCAATCAGAAGCTGATAAAGCTGCATCAGCATCTTATACTTTCATAAAAAATGCCATATCATGACTTATTATAAAAAATAAGGGGGATTTTACATGGGACTAAAAGAAGATTGGAAGTGGATAGTTAAACATAGGAAAAAAATTGGTTATGCACTTATTGTTGTGGGTTTGATAATCAGTTATTATTTGGGTTTTATTTGGGGAAACCCTTTAACCGGCCTTGGAATTATTGGAATTGGAACATTTTTGTCTACCCTTACAGGAACATTCTTACTAACAAAAGAATGGGATTTAAGTGAAGGAGAATTTAGAAAAGCACTGACAATTTCGATTGTATCAATATTCTTTTATAGCTTGGCAATTGGCGATCAAATAACACTGACAACTGTAGTAACCAATACATCCTCATCTACCACTACCCAAACAAATATCCTTAGTGGATTGTTCACGAATTTATGGGCAATAGTACTTGCAGTTGTGACATTTTACTTCACAGCAAGAGCAGTTGAAACAATTAAAAAATAAGGATGATCATTCCCAACTCGAAGGATATTATGATAGACTTGGACCATACTATAAAATGAGTTTAGAAATATTATGAAATGAGTTATGCCTTGAAGTAATAGTAGTCAAAAGAGATGACAATGATATTCGAGACCTAACAGAACAACTAATGAAACTCAAAGGAGTTGAACACGAAAAACTATCCACAACAGCTCAGTGCAGAAAAATAAAAAATTGATTAATTTTACCCCATCCGGACCACCAAACTCATTAAATCCATAAAAATCTGTTGCGGTGGTCCAGGACTCCCACTAATTTTTAGCGCAAGGGGCTAATCACACAACTAAAACCCCACATGTATAATTCAACGTGCCACCGGCTCAGGACCCAAATTACTTACTTTTTCCAACGTGGTGACGAACAGCAATACATTTTTCATAAAAATGGTGAGTTATTATGCCCCTTATGTTTGCTCCTGAAAATAGAAAATTAAAGAGGTTATATGTTTTTAAAATGTTAATTTGTTCTTATTTTTTTAGTTTTCATGAGAATGATAAGTTAGTCAGAACAAAAAAAAGAATAGTAAATAGTGACATTTTAATAATACAAATAGCATTAAAAATCATGATTCAATTCATGAGGCATACAAAAATTTCATGAAATAATAATAAAATTCACCTATGGAGGTTTTATTGAATGTCTGAAGAAAAAAAAGGATATGTGCCCGTCTATAAAGATGAAGACAACTTTTTTAGCCCCGTATTAAGAAAATACTACGTACTTTTTTTTACAACAGATCGAATTATAGTTGCGAGAACTCTAACAAGAAAACCCCCAGGTATTGGTTTGTTCGCTGCTACTCAAAAAAATTACCTTTTACAAGACAGTGCAACGTCAAGAGCCACTTTTGAAAAGATACATGAATTATCACCTGAAGAACTTTTAAAGGCAGATAAAGAGAATTTTGTAATACCCAACAAAATGATTGATGATATTATATTGAAAAAAAATTGGATTCTTTTTAATCTAGAAAGATCATACGGCGAAATAAAGATTCATATATCAACAGGTGACGAACATAAATTCCGCTTTAATCCAGAATTCAATCTACCTGATATAAGTGAAGAAGATAAAAAAGAACAAAAAATAATACTTAATGAGAAATTTGAGAATTATGTTGAATTTATAGAAAATTCTTTTTCAGACAGACTAGAAAACAAATTATAAGAATAAAAGTAAATTATTATAAATCTAAAACCGACTCTACCAATTCAACTTATCAAAAACACTTTTAATATCCATTTTATTCAGGAATTAATACAATCAAAGATTTATCCACAGAATATTATAGGGTATAAAAAACCTCTTTTAATATGAAAATGTCGAATATTATGTTTATCTTTTAGAGATTAGGGTTATAAAGCGTATTTCTCCCAGAATTTTTGGTCATTCAAGTATGTCTCTTGTAAAAAATATAAAGCCAGAGCAGAGTACCTATTATGCCAATAATCAAACAATAAGGGAATGAAATATTAAAATACCATGCTATCCCACCAATAATTAATACGCTAAATATTATTCCGATAAATCCACCAAATGCATAAGATTTTCCATGTTGTTCCATAAATGCTTCCATTTTCACTTGATATTCATAAGTATCTCCTATTTTTCCTCCCTCACTTTTGACTTTTTCTATCGATTCTACCAGAATAGGGTCATATACTAAGCCACAAGAATTACATCGAACTTTAATTGCACCCAATTTAACAATAAAATGTTCTCCACACTTCGGGCATATTAATATTTTATCCTCATATGGTTTCAACTTCGCCACCCGACATCGAATTTATTTTTATCTAAAGCTTCAGATAGGAAAAATAACAATTTTCTTGTATTTTTCAATTTTTTCTTAAATAAGTTATCTGATTAATTTCAGAAATAAATCTCCAGTTTCTGTTTATCATTTTACCATATCATAATTTTATTCATCTATTTAGTCTTATCTTCTAATTCAACTTCTAATCGTTACTTCCAAGTAGTCCCATTAATGGATACCTGTTACCGTCAGAAGGGTGTCAGGAATATAGGACTGCTTTCCTTTTTTAAAAATTATATTATTTCTTTGTAAGGTTCTGGTATTCTGGATTTTCGTAATTTTTTTAATTCCTTCAGTACTTTTTTCGGATTTTTTCCATCAATTCCTATTTGTTGTAAATCCTTGATTATGCTAATTAAAGTATTGTGGCTTAATATATTAAATTCTACATCTTTTTGTTCCGGAAATTCGATATTGCTCTTTTTAAGCTCTTTCATCATGGATTCAGTGATTTCCATTACTTCATCTGCTTTTTTTAGGATTAAATCCACATCCATATTTTCGATATTAATATCATCAGACTCTTGAAGTTGTTCTTTTATGTCCTTTTTTGAATCTTTCATAATATGGCCTCTATCTAACTTGTTATAATTCTATACAACCCAATAAAAATAAGGATGATACCAATAACCAAAGTTAAAGACTTAAATCCCCACAAATACAGTAAAAAACCCAGGCAAGTTAACCCTACAACAATTATGTATAATATGTTCCAATAATCTTTTATTTTATTTTTTAATACTCCATGTGGTTGATTTTTATGTAAATGTTTAGAAAGTTCGTAATTTTGCCTATTACTGCCATATTCTGGATTTTTCAAATCTTTTTTTTGTACTAAATACAGATGCCAATATTTAGCTATGAAACCACCCAAGTTACAACAGAATAATGGGATTAGAATACTTGAGATAATCACAATAAACCAAGAATAACTTGTTTGATTCCCAATATGTACTATAAATATTAATGTAACAAATCCAAATATCAGTCCAAGATATATAGAAGTTCTCTGCTTTTTTTCTTCTGATAAATAAGTAGCTAAAAATCCTGCGATTAATAAAAAACCTACAAATATTAACTCATTATTAAAAATACCAATACCAATATATGCTCCAAAAAATATAACTAAAAACCCAATAATTATGCTTATCCAACTCTTCATGCTAACCTCACAAGTTATAATTCATTCTTCTGGTACTTTCAGTTTCCTGGTTGTTACTTTCAAATAGCACTTCATGGACTCCTGCAAATCATAGTTTATTTATCTTTGTGTAATTCTTCATTATCTCCCAGGAACTTGTCAAAGTCTGCCTAAATTGTCGTTTCGGCTGTTAAATTGTTTAAGCTTACAAAGTTTCTTTAATGGTTCCAACTGGTCTTCATAAAGCAGTACACTAATTTGTTTTAGTTTTCAATCATGCTTATACCTTCAATATGTTTAATATTGTACATATTTTTAATATTTATAATTCTTTGAAATGATCTGGAGAGTCCATAATTAGTTAGAAAAGTATTTCATTGAACTTTTAGAAAATTACTAAATGGAATATTATTCAATATCTTCTTTTGTTAATTTCATCAAATTCATCTTTTCAACGTTATGTTACCAAAAATATCTGATGTTTTGAATTAATATATAAAATTATGATATTATACTGTCTTATTGTGCTTTTAAGACGATTCTTTTAAAGCTTTTTGAACTGTAATGAGTTTTAATATTTTCTTATAAGTTTCAGAATCTTTTTCAATAATTTTTATAGAATGAGGAGTACTTTTCGTAACAGTAAAGATGGCTCCACAATTCTCACAGTAATAATCATTATAAGCATCATCTGATGCAATATTAGATGCATTAGAAAAACAAACAGGGCATTGACTATATTTTACATAATTTGAGTCTATAAGGCTTGAATATTCATAAACTCCAAAAGATACAACAATTATAGCTATAATTCCAATAATCGCTCTTTTATCAACCATTTAATCACTGCTACAAATATTGATTATAATACTATTTATATAGATGATGAATATGATCTCATTCTTCAATAAGAAATTCATATCTTAAAAAGCTTAAAAACTAATTTAAGGCAAAATAAGAGATAATAAATGGCAACTCTGTAGCTAAGTTCCTATCAACATCAATGAATAAAAAGGATAAAGCTAAGATTTGGAATCTTCTTTAGGATTAACATCCGTAATCTCCTAACTGATATATTAAAATGGAATTTTTATTAATAAGTTATCCCTTATTAAAAATATTCAATTATATCCTGGATTATTTACTTTAAATTAGAAAGTTCAATTAAACGGGATTATTTACATTAATTAAAGGGTAGGAAACAATGTCATACCTGGTCTGCTATAAATGTGATATCTACTATGAAGTGGAAACTGAGGAAGAAATAAGGGGGCTAACCCACTGTGAGTGTGGTGAAAAACTCTATTTTTTTGAAAATTTAGAAGATTCATACTCAGGTGCAGATAGAGAATCTCTTTATGAAGCTTTAAGCCAAGCAGATGATGCATTTGTGGATATAGGAGAAGTAAGTGCCACCGAACCCTGTGAAGTTAGCAACAAGCAGCGGGAAAAAATAGCCAATGGGAAAACTTACACCCAGAAGAAGGCATCCCAATATGAGCAGATCCAGGATCATGGACAGTTATTAATATATGCAGGGGCCCTAATCTTTATCATATCCTTCCTGGCATTATTAACTACTCTTAATTTTATTTACTTAATATTAACCCTTGCAGGAGTATTGCTATCATTTTATGGTAATAAATTCGTCAATGAAAGCCAAAAAGAAGGTTACAGCTGGCAGAAAGGTAATGAAGGGGAAATAATAGTTGCAGATTACCTGGACACATTACCTGAAGATTACTTCGTCTTCAACGATGTGAAATTACCAGGTAAAGGTGGAAATATCGATCACATTGTAATCGGACCCACCGGTATCTACGTCATTGAAACCAAGAACTACAGTGGAAAGTACCGTATAAAAGGGAACGAGTGGTTGTACTATAAAAACGGGCAGCCCCAAGAAATAAAGAAGAACCCAGGAATCCAGGTCCGAAAAAACACTCAGGACCTCATTAGTTTCTTGAATGAAAATGGTATTTCAACCAGTGGCTCCTGGATCACCGGCCTGGTGGCATTGATCTGTCCCGATTTCAGGGTACTGGAGACACCCCAAAACTACAGGGTTCTCCTACCACAAACTGTTCCTGAATATATCATGAATGGTAAAAAAGAAACGAACACTGAATTACTGGGAAAAGCAGCCATGGAACTGGAGCCATACTCGGTCTAACTTACCTCACATACAAATACACTAAAAATAATTTGATTAATTTTTAAAGTGTCCTTTCTCAGTTTGAAATCTTAAATAAATATATTAAATGTGGAATTAATTAAAACTACAGTAAGAAGCAGTAAAAATGCAATTAGAAATGTTTTTTCTCGTTTATACATTTAATCGCCTTTATAGTTTTATTAAACCTTTATAGTTTTGTTAAATTTAATTTCTTTAGGTTAATCCCAATATAGTCCTCAAAAAATTTTTAAAAATATTTCTTTAGTTCTAATCATCATATTCTGTTTAATAACAAATTTTTAAGTGCTTAATTTATGTAATACATTCTTTCTGGGCTGTTACTGTATAATCCATCACTGTAGGGGTAAAAGATTGGGCGAATGGTGTTGATGTTGTAGTACACCTGGAATGCACTCAATTTTTTGGAAGTGTATTGAGATACACTTTCATCGGTGTAGTTGTTGGTTAAGGCCAGGGATGCTGGTCTGGATGCGTGGTAGTAATAGATTGGGAACTCCCTGTACTTCAGGTTGGGATATTTCATTTCCATCATTAACATGCCCTGATAACAGGCCATGTGGTCACTGTTACCATCCCCGGTAACAGTGTAGAAAACATTGCATCCCTGGTTTAGGTAGAGATCTTCCATGGTGGTGAATACCTCGGCAGCAGTCACTGTACCATCACTGTATCCCTGCATATTGTAATCATCACAACCGTAAATGGCCATTACTCTTTTAAATGAATCTTCTCTGATCAATTTTTTATTGTAACTTGCTGATGAATTTGCAGGAATATCAATTTTATAATAATTGGTTACATTTAATAGGGTTGCACCCTCACCATCACCGGATGCCATGAGTTCAAAATGGATTCTGGTTCCTGTACTCATGAGCTTTCCAATGGTTCCACCAGCACCTATGGTCTCATCATCTGGATGGGGGATAATAAATGCCACTTTCTCTGTAGATGAAGAGGCATTTGTATCGTTTTGTGATCCATTGGTTGGTGATGTATCATTGTTGGCTGAAAGTATGGGTAATAATGTAATTAATAAGATGAGTGGTATAGTTATAATAATAATTTGAAGTGTTTTTTTCATTTTATATCACGATTACTTGCGTTTTTTGCCAAATTATTGGATTGAATAAATGAAACTTTCATTATTTAACGTATAATACAATATTTAAAGTATTTATGCCCATTTAGACCCAATTTTGTCCCAAATTTTTTAAAATAGGATATTTAAAAACAAAAATATATTGCCCTAAAACTTCAAAAAGAATGATATAAAAAAAAGTTAAGTGGCTTTTTTGGAGGGGATGACCATGCAGAGAACTCTTTTAATCTATGAAAGTAAGTATGGTGCAACTGAAAAGATAGTCAAATATTTAGCACCGGTTCTTGGTCCTGCTAACTACTGTACCACAGACCAGTTTAAGGATTCATATAGGGATTTTGATTTCATTGTAATTGGAAGTCCAGTTTATAGTGGTAAACTGGACCCTGAAATATACAATTTTATTGAAAATAACAGGGAATGGTTAAATGATAAGCCATTAGCCCTTTTTTCAGTATCCTTAAGCCCAGAAGATGGGATGAATAATTTAGATGAAATTTCAGGTAACATCAAAAACACTGTCAGTAAAAAGGCCCTGGGCGGTACTCTGAAACTCAGCGCAATGACTGAAGAAGATTCCAAAGCACTTGATATTTTCAGCCAGCAGGTGGGTTTCCCATTGAAGGATATGGATAACTTCAACCTGGAAGAAGTCACAAGTTATGCCCTGGAACTTAAAGAGATTAAGGAAAATTTAATACCCCCTGCACCCCAAAGGGAAGAGTTCATTGACAAGTTCCTAACCAGCCACAATACCTGCACCCTCTCCACCAGTTACCAGAACCGGGTCAGATCCACCCCAATTGAGTACAACTACTTCAACGGATTCATCTACCTGTTGAGTGAAGGTGGCGAGAAATTTGCCAATCTACCCCTTAACAACCAGGTTTCGGTGGCAGTTTATGAGGACTACACTGGATTTAACAACCTTGCTGGTATGCAGATAACCGGTACATCGGAGATAATCAGTGAAGATACCCCTGAATATGAGGATGTACTCCGGATGAAAGGGTTGAAAATTGATTTTATAAAGCGTAATCCAGTGAAAATGAATATGATTAAGATCACAATTAGTAAAGTTGAATTTCTTTATTCTGAGTTTAAGAAACTGGGTTATGAGGCTAAACAGATTCAAAATTTTAAAAAACTAAACTTCAACCACTAATCCTTCCCTAACTGCTTGATTAACTATTCCTATCTGATTTTTTTCTTCTGAAATTCTTCAGGAGTATAGGGTAGGAGATCTACATCCCATTCATAATCCCAAAATTCCAGAAGTTTATAAATGCGTTCCAGGAAATGCACATCCCAAATTCTGGACTAACAATGATGAGATCATAATCACTGTCTTTTAAGCAGTCACCTGGCCCTGCTTCCGAAGAGTATGATAATATCAGGGTGAAATTCTGATTTTATTTTATCCAAAAAATGTTTTATATCTCCAATTCCAACTTCACCCATTTTATCACCTTTTCTGCGATTAAGACTTTTTCCTGTGTATTTTCTATCATTCGCCTCATATTTCTTTGATTTAAATAAAGGACAAATAAACAATGTTTTTCCTACGTTAATAAATTCCTTAAAATATAACTGAACAAAAGTGTATAGTTACTTTAAAGAAAAAATTTTCAGTAGATAACCCAGGGTAGTGATAAATATGAAAATAATGATTGCATATTACTCCTGGCAGGGACATACCCATAAGGTGGTCGAAGCACTGGCAGAGAAGTTAGATGCTGAAACTGAAAGGATAAAACCTGCTAAACCATCTGGGATGGCCACCAAGGCCATGAATGCATATTTTTCTTTAAAATCTGATATTAATCCCTGCCGGACCGACCTAAGTAGTGTGGATCATCTTATTGTTGCCACTCCAGTCTGGGCGGATCATCCCACTCCCTATGTGATGAAATACATTTCCCTTTTAACCAACACCAGTGGAAAGACATTCTCAATCCTGGTGGAGATGGGAGGTAGAGGTGCAGATAAAACAATAAAGAAGGTTAGGAAAGGATTGGAGAAAAAGGGCATGGAATTTGTTACGTCCGCAGTGACTGTGGAAAAAGATGTTGACGATGATAACTTTGATTTAACAGTATCCACTATGGCTGAGTCAATTAAAAACCGAGTAAATTGAAATATTTCAATTATCTACTAATCAAGGCATAAATACATTTTAATTAAATAATATCAATACATCCAATAACTACTAATTGCAACAATACATCCAATAACTACTAATTGCAACAATACATCCAATAACTACTAATTGCAACAATACATCCAATAACTACTAATTGCAACAATACATCCAATAACTACTAATTGCATCAATACATCCACTATTAAATGCAACAATATATTCAAGCACTAAGTATTCAATAAGTGTTAAATGGTATTTATACATTGAATACTTGATTAAATGACTTTTATTTATTCAATAACTAATATTTAATGACTAATCTTCAGGTCATTCCCAAATCCCCGGTATCGGTCGTTACAGTTTAAAACAATTAAATTCTTAAGTGTTCGGGTCATGGCAGTGTATACCACAGAATCCAGGTTTTTATGACCACCATTCCAACGATCTGGTATTAGGAGAATAACATTTGGAGATTCCCATCCCTTAAACTGGTGTATTGTACTTATCTTCAATCGTTCATCGGTTATGGAGGAGATTTTTTTATTACGCCACCTGGATCCATTCCTGGTGAGGAATACATGGTCACAGGATATATCGTAATTTTCGAAAAATTCCACCAGTTCGGTTCCCATATGATTTTTGGGAAGGAGTATCACAATCTCAGATGGTTTAAACATCTTTTCTGAATCAATCATCTGATTATTGAAGGTTTTATAAGCTTCATGAACATTGACTAGCCAGTCTTTTACCTTGATATTTTCCCATTTGAAAAAGGATGAACTTTCATTAAATAGTACAGTTTGTTCTGGATCAAATTCTACTGATGAGGTTAATCCATACTCTTTGCTGAATTTATTGGCCAGCTGGGATATCTCCCTGGGCAAACGGTGGATGGTGTTAAGTTCGGACCAACGGCCACGGAACTGGACATTTTCCATCTTACCATCTATCCAGGATAATTCACGCCCGTATATATTCTGCTTCTCATCACAAACCAGGAAAAGCTCATTCCGATGATTTAAAAACTTCGACAGGAAGTCATACCACTCCCAGCTGTAATCTTGCCCTTCATCAATTAATATAGCATCGTATCTGAATTTTTCAAGAATTTCAGTCATAATGGGGTCTTCCAATATTTTTTTCATTTCCTCTTCCAGCACCTGGACAATATCATCGAACCTGGACGGTGTGGTCAAAGATAATTCATTTAACAGGTCCCTGCAGAATCCATGGAAGTGTCTGAAGGTGATGTTGGACCAGTTGAAGTTATAAGGACTGTCATTTATCATTTCTTTAATGAAATACCATAAATTACGGTTATAGGTTATTATCAATACTTTTTTGTTTTGCGCAGCCAGTTTAGCTGCCCTGTGTGCTAATACAAGAGTTTTACCACTACCAGCAGCACCACGGAGCCTGCGGTGTCCTGGTTTAGGGATGGTTAGCTGTTTTTGTTGTGGGGTAAATTCAATGCCAGTTCTCCTATCACGATGGTAGGGTGGATTCAACCATTTTTCCAGTTTTTCAGCCCATTCTGGATTCATGAACCTGTCTTTTCGAAAGTCATAACCCGGGACAATCAGATAAAGACTATCTTCATCCAGATCATCATATCCTACCACACTAAGATAGGGGTACTCTTCATAGAGAACCTGTGCCGGGTAACTTTCCATACTGTGCAGGTACAAGCCGGTTTTGAATATTACAAATCTTCTCTGGTCTTCATCCAATTGTTCACTGATTTCCGGCACCAGTTCCTGGATTAATTTGTTGCGGTAGTAGTCCAGCTGCTTTTTATTGGCCTCTGGTGTGCTATTATCCGGGTCTTCATCTATGACCTTGTAGATCATGAGCCCACCTTCAGGGTTTAAAAGAACAATATCGGGGTAGGAACCATTATAAAAAGGATGCCAGTAAATTTTCCAGTAATCTGGTAAGTTATCATCTAAAAAATGAAGAAATGTACTTTCCCCTTCACTTAAGTATTCTGAAGATTTTTTGATTTCATCCCACGATGGAATTAGTCTATCCAATATTTACACCCTCTAACCTGTAATTAACACAGTTTTATGAAGAATCATTTGTATGATAAAAAATATGAAGAATTATAGTATGATAAAAAATATTATTAATCATACTTATTAAGTTATACCCCAAACAATCCCTAAATTCAATTTCAAATAATTGATTAACTACAAATAATCTGGTTAAATGTTCAAATATTTCATGGAAGTGGAGATTGTGGAAACTCTAAGTTTAACTTATCATAAAAGCTAAATAAAGCTCGAAACAAAAAAATTAACAGAAATCTACTAAAAAAGGGGAATATAAAATTGTCTGAAAATACTCAAGATATTGAAAAATTTTCAGTGATATTATCTGAAGTTAAATCCAAAATTCCTCCTGAAGGTATTACACTGGAGGATTTCCTGGATCTACTTGGAGAAAGTGGGTTATTTATGACATGTATGATCTTAACTGCCCCTTTCTTACTCCCGGTTTCAATTCCAGGTTCAAGCATACCCTTTGGAACAACCATATCTTTGATCAGTCTAAGGATAATCTTCAACAGGAACATCCTGATACCTAAACCTATCATGGGTTACTCAATATCCCATAAAGATATGGAAACTATTTTAAAAGAAATCCTACGTATTCTTAAACCATTAGAGAAAATTCTAAAACCCAGAATTTGCATTCTAACCCGGGGACGAAAAATTCGTTCATTCAATGGTTTTATGATGGCATTTGGCGGTGTTTTACTGGTAACACCCATATTAGCACCATTAGGTGACTTTTTCCCTGCATATGGAATTCTGTTCTTATCTTTAGGTAATTTAGAACATGATGGGTACCTTGTTTTAGCCGGTTACACTGCAGTTATTGGTACCGCCATTTATTACGCTTTAATATTTGCAGTGGGAGTTGCATTGATATTATTTTTAATAACCTATATCGGTCATTACCTTTAAAAAATACATGTATCAACACTACCTCCAAATAGATATCCGGTTACTAAATGGCATTTTAAGTTATTAAATAGCACGGTCAAAAACTTCCACGAGTAATTATAATTATTAACAAGGACATAAAATATATGTGGTAAGAAAAGTTATGATGATGTGCATTCCCATAGGAGTGCATCCGAAAAAATTAAAATAAAAAGGGGGAATTTTGAATGACTGAGAAGAAAGGTGTGGATACCATGTTTAATGACATGATTAAAACCATTAAGGAAAAACAGGTGGATCTGGACAATGCAATTGCAGAGTACACTGGTGCACCGGTTAAACCAGCAATGGATGTCATGGAAACTGAAGATAATATCACCGTTAAAACTGATCTACCCGGCTTTAATCGTGAAGACATAAAAATCGACCTCACTGAGGACACCCTAGAAATCACTGCAGATTTTTCTAAGGAAACCGAAGAAGAAGGTGAAGAAGAGGGAGTAACCTTCCACAGGAAAGAGCGAAGATTCGGATCAGCTGCCAGGACTTACATTCCCCAGCCAAGGTAAAAATTGATGATGTCACCGCTCAATTTAAGGATGGCGTTCTTACGGTAACCATGCCCAAACTGGAGAAGAAAGAAACATTCAATGTCAAGATTGATTAGATTAATTACATACCCTTCTTTTTTTAAATAGAACTACTTTTTTCTTTTAATAAAACTAATTCTTATTCAATTAAGATCATTTTTTTAGTATGGTTCGATCAATATAGTTCTTTATATCATTTTTAATTCCCAGAGAGGGGGTTGCCTTTTTCAATTAAGTTCAGGGTTATCTCCTCAAATTCATCCCAGAGTCCTGGTGCTTCTTCCTGGAAACGTTTAGACCGGGGAAGTTTTGATAGTTTAACTCCACTGGAGGCATAAGTACTGTTATACTCCCTATCTTTAGCATCTAAATCTATTAATTTGGAATAAATAGATTTAAGAAGCTCTAAACAATTGTTAAATGAAGATATTGCAATAATTTCCTTATCTATGAAGGTTATTGGTAAAAAGGAAGCCTGCTTTCTCCACATCAAATCATTCCACGATGGCATTGGCATTTTAATCAAACGATGTGCAAGTGTGATCTTTAATTCCCCATCCTCAATTTCATCTTCTTCAAGTTTGTTTAATTTGTACCAGAAATCCTTTAATAATTCCATATTCCTTTCATTTTCAAGGGAAATTAAGGTACGAGTGGAATTAATTTTCCTTCTCTTAGACCTTCTATCTCTGCGCAGGTTACTTATCTCACTTGATGCAAGTCCCATAACCACCCCTAAAATGGTGGATATTATGGGAATATATCCTGTAATATTAAACGTAAAAATCAGCTCCGTAAATAATTTTTTTTTATTAATAAATTTTCTTATGAACACTAAAAAAGCGAATTTATTCATTCACTAAAATTTAAATTTATCCCACTAAATTATAATCCAATAAATATCTTCTTGAATTGACTATTTTTTTTTATAAAATAATCAATAAATAAAAATTAGGGAATAATGTGGGATGTAAACGTATTTTAAATGCAATACTCGGTTTTATTGTACTCTTACAGTAATTTCCATGGTTTCACAATTAGTGGTTCCGGTTCATAACCAGCACTATACTGCTAATGGTACCCACTAGTTTCTTTTCTGCGCGGATGGTTTTGGCCACTGCAACCTTTTCATATTTAACCAGGGATTCTCTCTTATGTTTAAGCCCGGCTATGGATATCAGGGCCATACCCACACTCAAAAGAGCACCAAAAAGTACTACCAGGTGCAGTCCACCGGTGAGATCTGCTGCTGCAGCCCCGTAAAGCTGACTGGCCTGCATAAGCTCGGGTGAAATTGCAAGGTGAATTAAAAGCCCGGCATAGCAAACTGCAAAGACCATACCCAGATTTCTGGTGGTGGCAATAATACCAGAGGCCACACCTGCCTTTTCAGAGGGTAATTGGGACATCAAAGCCCGGTTGGTTGGTGACTGGAAGAGTGCTGTTCCAAATCCAAGAAGGGCCAGTCTAATAAAAACATCTCCTGCAGTGGAGTTCACAGTTAGCTGGATCATGGAAAGTAAGGCCACTGCTGAGATCACACCACCTAGAAAGGCTGGGACCCTTGAACCGAATCTATCAGCCAACATTCCACTTATGGGGGATACAGTCATCATTACAACAGGTGAAGCTGTTAACACCAGACCGGTGGTGAACTGATCCAGGTGGAGGACTTTCTGTAAGTAAAATGGCACTGCAAAGAACATCATGTACATGCACAGGTAGTTAAAGTGCAGACTTATATTAAATGCACTGAAGGTCTTCTTCTTGAAGAGTTTGAGGTCTAAAACAGGGTTTTCACTTCGAAGTTCCTGGTAGATGAATAACGCTAAGCTGACCAGTGCCATGGCTCCAGTGATGGTGGCGGTACTGTAACTTGCAACTTCTACCATGTTCAGTGTGTAAACTGTTAAAAACAGGCACACAAACTGCAACACTGTTCCGGGTATATCCCATTTAACGGTGGTTTTCTGGCTGCGTTTTAAGATGGTATAGCAGAAGATGAAGTCCAGGATTCCCACTGGTAGGTTCACCAGGAATATAGATCTCCATCCCAGGAATCCGGATAGTATTCCTCCAATTGCAGGGCCCAGGGCCAGACCTGCTGCTATAGCTACTGCGTATATCCCCAGAGCTCTTCCCAGCATATGGGAGGGGAATGATTTTCTAACCAGGGCCATGGACACGCTGATCATCATGGCTGCTGCCAGTCCCTGTAATCCACGGAAAATGATTAGTGATTCAACCGAGGGTGATAGGCTGCACAGTAGTGAGGTGCTGATGAATCCAATCAGGCCTGCCAGGTACACTCGTTCTTGACCCCAGAAGTCTCCCAGTCTGGAAAAGAATAGTACAAATCCCAGGAGGGTGATTAGGTAACTGGTTAAAACCCACTGGACAGTGGATAGTCCCACTCCAAAGTATACTGATATGGTGGGGAGGGATACATTGATGATGCTGGCGTTGATGGGAACCATCATAGTTCCCAGAGATAGTGCTAGCAGGATCTGCCATTTTTTTTCAAAACCAGAAATGGTATCATGACCTGAAAATGGGATTTAAAGAATAAGTTTTGGAAAATCCCTGATTTCCATTGGGCATTCTCATTTCTACAGTTAAAAAAAACCTGTTAAAATATTCTAAAAAGTTTTGTTGCGTTTTATTATTATTAGAAATATATTTCTTGGTAAATTTCAATTAAAAATACACCTTCATAATACACTATTAGTACACTATTACATAAGTTGATCATCACTTATAAAGGTTGTTAATAGGGTCATGTGAATTTTAGAATCAGGAGTTTTTTTTTTAGTGCAACTGTTTTATATTTATAAAGGATTATCATGATTTTGAACGAGTTAAGAAGGACATTAATAGAAGTTTTTTAAAATAAAAATAGATGTGTGTTAATATTTATGAAAAACACTAAATGGCATGAATTTATAGTAAAATCATGAATTAACATGATTAATAGTAATAAAAATATAGTTAAATTTATATCTATTACTACCATAACTATCTGTCCTAATTCACTTATTTAAAACTATTAAAATGATTATGAATTAAATGAAAAGGTTGAATTATAATGTTGGATATCGCTTTTAAAGATTTTAAGGCCAAAAAAGGCCGTACTGCCATGTGTATACTTGGGGTTATGGTGTGTGTTTTACTCATAGGCACCGTAAACCTGGTCTTATATGAGATGGAATCAGGGCTCAAAGGAGACCTTGGAACAGTTAACGGAAAATTGTACTTTGAAAAAAATGGGACCAGTTTCCCACCCTATGCCAGTATACTCCCGGAAAGTCTGGGAAATGAAGTCCTGGATCGCTCGGAGGTTAACCATGATAAAAGTACCAAAGCACTCTTTGCACCCATCCAGGGCAGTAACGATACCCGTTACACCATGATCGTGGGGATCACACCCGGTAAGGAGCAGGCTTTCATAGAAAATACCACTGTAACTGGTAAAAATTCCCTGGTGGGTGAAAGTGACAATGCAGTTATCATGGGATCAGAGGCTGCCAAGACTTACAATGCAACTGTGGGCAGTGACATAACTGTTCAGGGAAACCAGTACCATGTGATTGGTATTATGAAACAGGTAGGCACAGGATGGCCTTTAACCATTGATAGTTCCATGGTCATGTCCCTTTCACATGCCCAATCTGTCATGGAAATGCCCAGTCTCATATCCACGGTTATCATCATACCCAGTGGATCCATAGACAGTGCAGAGACCAGCCTGCAGGATGCTTATCCCAGCTACAGCATTTACTCTCAAAATGATACCCAGAAAACACTGGATGATAACCTCAGCCAGATCAGGATATTCATGAACATGATCAGCCTCTTTATATTCGTGGTATCGGTGATCATCATCATGATCGTGATGATGATGTCGGTTAAGGAAAGAACCAGGGAAATAGGTACCATGAGGGCTATTGGAACCCGGAAACGGTCTATTCTGGCACTGATAATATATGAATCACTGATCCTGAGCCTGATCGGTGGTGTTCTTGGAATCATACTAATGTCCCCCACCTTCAGTATACTGGGAGTGTTAATGGGCGCATCTGATGTGAACTTCCTGAGTTTCAACATACCCAGTGCCATCGTCACCCAGGTTCTGGTGATAGTCTTTATAATTGGAACATTCAGTGGACTCATACCTGCCTATCTGGCCACCCGTATCAGCCCCATAGATGCCCTGAGATATGAATAGTTAGTTAAAAAGGGATAATAATCGAATTTAATGTTAAGTGAGAAGGTGTTATAATATGAAAGGTTTAATTACGGGAGAAGGACTTTGGAAGACCTATAATCTGGACAGTACTGAGGTCCACGCCCTGAGGGGATTGAATATATCGGTTGATGAAGGTGAATTTGTATCCATAATGGGACCTTCTGGTTCCGGTAAATCAACTCTCCTCAACATGATTGGAGGTCTGGACACCCCTACCCAGGGAGATCTCTTCATAGATGGAAAGAATATATCCTCCATGAATGATGGTGAACTGACCCGGATGCGGGCAGAAAATATTGGGTACATATTCCAGACTTTCAACCTATTACCTGCTTTAAGTGTCCGGGATAATGTTGGGTTTCCCATGAGGAACCTCACTGGTGATAAGAAGATGGATAAATCCTCCAGAATTAAAAGAGCAGAAGAATGCATAGAGATTGTAGGTCTTTCACCCCGGATAAATTACCTCCCCTCCAAGCTCTCTGGAGGAGAAAGACAGAGGGTTGCCATTGCCCGTGCCCTGGTTAATCATCCTAAATTCATCCTGGCAGATGAACCAACAGGAAACCTGGACTCCGAAGCCACAGAAAACATAATCAACCTTCTACACCAGGTAAATGATGAAGGCACTACTGTGGTTATGGTTACCCACGATGTGGATACCACCAAAAATACCAGGGTGATGAAGATCAGGGATGGAGTTATTGAAGAATAAATTCTCCCTCTTTTTCAAAATTACCCATTATTTATTTTTAAAATATTGCTCAATGTTTATTTTTAAAAATGCCTATTTTTTAAAAAATCATAAATTTTATTACATATATTATATTAAATATTAATACATCTTATATTTACAGAATATTTAACAATACAGTATGTAACAGAAATTTGCACTTTTGAACATCCAATATGGTTATAAAATGTTTACTATAATGGTTAAGATTCAATAATGGTTAAAAAGTCAGTTAGTAGGCTTAATAGTCATTTTATTAGGGTTGAGCAGTAAGTATAAATTCTTCGTTAGTTAAAATATTAAAAACAAGCTAAAAAAATAGACATGTAATCTTGATTGAGAATGAAATGTTCTTGATTTAATCATGTATCTTGATTTAAATGATGTATCTTGATTTAGATTAAAATTTATCCTGATTTAGAATAATTTTAAATAAATTACACTAATAATTTAAAGAGGGATCAAACTATGAGTGAATGGACTGAAGTTAAAAGAGATGAAGATGAAGTTGAAAAACCCACCTTCTGGGAACCGGAAGCCGTAGGAGAATCGTTACAGGGAAAATATATAGACCTGGAAGAAAATGTCGGCAAGTTTAAAAGCAACCTTTATACCATACGAACCAATGAGGGTGAAATAAAGATATGGGGCTCCACTGTCCTGGATGAATTGATGAGGAAAGTGAATCTTAATAATGAAGTTCGCATAACCTTCAACGGTAAACAACCATCCAAAAGTGGTAAAAATCCATGGAAAGATTTTAAAGTTGAATACCGCGAATAATATATTTTTAAAAACCAAATTTTTAAAAAAAACAGATTTATTTAAAGAATACTGATTAATTTCATAGATCTAATTATTCAATTGATCTAATATTTTAATAGAACTAATATTCATTAGTCTAATATCTCATTAGATATGCTTATTTCATAGAACTTATTTGAATAGAAATACTTAAATTAGACTTAATAAAGAAATAAGAGATTATGTCAACTATGATTTTCACAATAGGCCACAGCAACCACCCTTTCTCTCGATTCATGGAGTTAATCCAGAAACAGGATATCCGGATGGTGGTGGATGTTCGAACCAGACCCTACAGTAAATACACTCCCTATTACAGTAAAAAACCCCTGGAAGAAGGATTGAAAGAATACCAGGTTGAGTACGTTTATTTGGGTAATAAGATTGGTGGAAAGCCAGATGATGCCAAGTTTTACCATGATGGTGAACTCCTCTACCACCTTATGGAGGCTGATGAAAAGTATCAGGAAGGACTTAAAATACTCCTGGAGCTTGCTCGTGATAATCGAATTGTTATCATGTGCAGTGAAGAGGATCCATATCACTGTCACCGTCACCACCTCATCAGCCAATCGTTACTTAAAAACAACTTCCAAATAACTCATATAAGGGGTAATGGTAATCTGGAGAAAGTTAGGAGTGATTACCAGACCAGATTATTTTAAAAAAAACATTATAATGTATAAATGGTTTTTAAAGGAAAATTAGGAATATTTATTTCTATTAGAAAAATTTCGTTTTGTGAGGAAATTTTGAAATATTTCTTATATTTGAAAAAAATGTCTTTTTGTAGGGAAATTATGAAATATTCCTTTTATTTTGGAAAATGTCCTTTTATGGGAATTTCGGAAAATATTAGTTTTTTCCAAGCGAAATTATAATATATTTGTTTTGAAATAGTAGACTAGACTAAACTTTACAATACATGTTATTCACTACAACTGTCTGATTTAAATGCTTAAAAACGTCCTTGATACACTGGAAGGCAACCGTATCTTTCGCAGGAAAGTGGAACATATTGAAACACTCAATCCACGAAAGGCAGAGTACGGTGAAGTAGAGAACCTCCCGGAGTCAATCCAGAAATATCTCAAGGACAGCAAGATACAACTTTACAAGCACCAGGTTAGGGCAACAGAACTCATCAGGAACGGGGAAAATATTCTCATTACCACACCCACTGCTTCCGGGAAAACACTGGCCTTTAACCTGCCTATCATGGAAACCATGGCCATGGATGAGGAAGCTACTGCCCTTTACATTTATCCTGCCAAGGCACTGGCCAATGACCAGCTGAATGTTATAAAACATCTGGAATCATCCTGCAACCTTAAAATCAATCCGAACATTTACGATGGCGACACTCCCCGTAACATCCGACCCTGGATCAAGGAAAACTCACGTTTAATTTTAACCAATCCCTACATGTTACACCTCATAATGGGATGGCACCACCAGTGGGCACGTTTTTACAAAAACCTCAAATATGTGGTGATTGATGAAGCCCACCACTACCGTGGAGTGTTTGGATCAAATGTGGCCTTCCTCATCCGCAGGTTAAGGAGGATATGTAACCATTACGGAAGTTATCCTCAGTTCATTTTATCATCGGCCACACTGGCTAATCCTGATGAGTTCAGCCGAAACCTAGTGGGAACATCCTTCCATGAAATTAATGAAGATACTTCCCCCAGTGGAAAGAAGCACTTCATTCTCTACAACCCTTACGCCCGGTGGGGTGATCTATCCACCCACCAGGAGACCAGTAACCTGTTCCAGTTAATGGTTTTAAATGACCTTCAAACCCTGTGTTTCACCATTAGCCGGAAAATGGCAGAACTCATAGCAATGTGGGCTAAAAGAGAATTAAATCAACATAACCCCCAGCTGGTTAACCGCATAACAGCATATCGTTCCGGTTACCTGGCCAGTGAGAGAAGGAAGATAGAAAATGGTCTTAAAACCGGTAACCTGGTGGGTGTGACCTGTACCAATGCCCTGGAACTGGGAATGGATATTGGCAGTTTGGACGGGGTTATAATCAGCGGGTACCCTGGGACCATGATCAGCACCTGGCAGCAGGCTGGAAGAGCAGGAAGAGGTGAAAACGAGTCCATGGTGGTGATGGTGGCATTTGAAAACGCACTGGACCAGTACCTGATGAAGCATCCAGAATTCCTGTTCCATAAATCCCATGAAAATGCTGTTATCGACCTGCATAATAAGAAAATCACCAATGGCCACCTCCTGTGTGCAACCAAGGAATTACCCCTTACTGTGGATGATTTTGAAAAATACTTTGATGCTGATTTTGATGCCCTGGAGGATCTGCGGCAGCAGGGACTTCTCAAGGAAACTGGTGTGGGCCTGGTTTATACCGGACGCCAGGAACCAGCCATGAACATCAGTCTGGATCAGATATCCAGTGATAACTTCAAGGTATTCCATGACAAACACCTGATGGAAACCATGGACCGGCAGCACGCCTACAGTGAAGCCCATGAAGGAGCAGTGCTCATCAACCAGGGTGAAACCTATACTGTGGATAGTTTTAACCTGGCTAAAAGAACCATCAATGTTAAGAAGATGGATGTGGATTACCATACCCAGGCCCTGAAGAATGTGGATGTTTCCATTGAAAAGGAACTTAACACCAGGGAAATAGGTAATTTCAAGGTCTCCTTTGGTGAGGTGAAGGTTACCCAGGATTTCTACAAGTACAAGGCCATGATCTACGGTAAAACCCTGTCCACCCACAACCTGGACCTGCCTCCATTGAAGTATCACACCCGTGGGCTGTGGTTCACCATTCCAGGAGTGGTGGCAGACAGTCTGGAAAACATATTCACCAAGAAAGATGCCTTTGCCGGTAGCCTACACGGAGCAGAACATGCTCTCATATCCATGTTCCCATTACTGGTACTGTGTGACCGGTTCGATATAGGTGGTTTATCCACCAATTACCATCCTGAAACAGGTAAGGCCACAATCTTCATTTATGATGCCTATGAAGGTGGAATTGGTTTGGCTGAAAAAGCGGTAGAGGTTATGGAGAAACTGGTGGAAGTCACCAGGGACATGGTTAAAAGCTGTCAGTGCCGTAAAGGCTGCCCAACATGTATTTACTCCCCTAAATGTGGTAATGATAACAAACCCTTACATAAAAACGGTACGATTTTCCTCCTGGAAGCTATTTTGAAGATGATGAATGGTGAAACTGTTGATTTATCCAATGAATCTGGCGTTGAGCTTATACCTAAAAGTAGTGGGCCATTTAAATCCCCAGCAATGGGTAGTGAGGGTTATCAGGAGTTTGAAAACCCTCTGAGCTTAAACTGTAAGGGTGAATCATTTTATCTTAATGGCAATCTCAATGAAGCAGCTAAATGCTTCCAAAAAGTATTGGAAATGGATGAAAATAATATTTCAGCCATGAAATATCAGGGAATTATCCTGGTAAAACAGGAAAAACCTGAAAAAGCACTTGAATTTTTCGAGAAAGTACTCTTAATCCATGCTGATGATCCAGAAACCCTTTATTACCAGGCAGTTTCATTTAACAAAACCCAAAAGTATGCGGAAAGTAAAAATGTCTCAATGAAACTACTTAAGGCCAGACCAGACTGGGATGATGCATGGTCTATCCTGGCAATTTCACTCCAAGCACTAGGGGATAGGGAAAAAGCTATAGAAGCTTACAACAAAGCACTGGAACTCGATCCACTTAACCAGGACGCTGCAAGTAATTTGAAAGACTTGCTAGATAGTTAATCAACGATTAAATTTTTTTTAAATGAATCGTTTATCACAGTTAATGAATGGTTTACACAGTTAATGAATGGTTTATAGACAGTTAAATGAAAGGTTTATACGCTTAAATAAAGGGGTTATACAGAATTAAAGCTAATTTTTTTAAAGTCCGATAATTTTAATAGCTAACCATTTAAAAATGATAATCATGAAAATTAAAGGTTCTTCTGAGGCCACAAGCTGTGAGTGCATTCTGGAAAAAGAGGGTTTACTGCTTAAATATAAAGGATTTTTCGGAGGAGATAAGGGAGAAGAGTTCATTAAATACAGTGACATGCACAACATTTCCCTGGAAAAAACTGCAGGTTTGGTTTCATCCCCCCTATTAATAATAGATATCCCTAATGGAACAAAAAAGGTTGTCTTACTTGGGAAACATTTTAAAATGTTCTATGAATTACTGGAAGCAAACACCCCACATATCCCCAGTAAAAAATCCAGTGCAATTGATGAACCTGTCGAAAACTCTTCAATTCTTAAATCCATAACTGGGAAAGATAATAAGAAAAAAGAAGAATCATTTGAAGATTTAGCTGAATCAAATCACTTTAAAAGCATTGAAGAAGCAAAGAAACTCCTTGATATGGGAGCTATTACTGAAGAGGAATTTAATCTAATTAAAAATAAACACTTAGAAAAACTTTAAACCCTTAATTTTAAATTATTTGCCCGATTAAATCTTTTTTAGTGTTAAATAGATTAACTATAAAATATTCAAGAGTTTCATCGGTAACCTATAACTTCTATCTTATTTTAATATGATACACGTTACCATAATTTTATAATTGTTCAAAATAGGATTAAAATAATCTTAATTTACTGAAGCAAGGATTTATTTAAGTTTAAGAATAGTGTTAGGATAAGATTATATTGTTTGAATAATATAATAATCAGACATGATAATAGCATGTTGATGGAGGTGGTACTGGGATGAGTAACCGGGAAACCATTATTATAATTGGAATATTTTCCATAATTTTAATAGCAGGACTGGCAATGTGCCTTTTATAATCCAAATCAATTCATTTTAAACAATACATTGGAATAATCCAGAAAAAGATTCAATTAAATATTCCTGTTGTAGTAGTACAAAAAAAATTATTGTTTTTATTAAAAAACATTGGAAATTTTATTCTGAGGAATTAGCTGGACTGGAGTGACATATGCAGTATTTACACAGTGAGAGTTCCTCTTCAATGAAAATCTTTTTCCCAGTGCAGTAGTAAACCCCCTTTCTTTCATAAACTGTGGTTTTATTGGAGAAAACAATCCCTGGAGGGTGCAAAGGTTTGCCTGCAATCAGGGCCAGGTAAATAGAAATTCCTTTTATGAATTCTTTAAACTCATCATCACCTGCACCATACAACTGGAAGTAGTGATCTATTCTAGTTTCTATGTCCTTCACCTTTTCCACATCAACCTCCCCGGTGTAATCCTCAGGTAATGAGTTCATTATTTCCTGGAAATTATCCCAGTTGTAGCGGGACATGGTAGCATGAATATCTGCTGTGTGTGGAGGGCCCTGATCATGAGAAGTTTTGACCTTTTTCTCGTAACCTTTAAGGTTACCTTTAATTTTCTGGAATAATAGTGATGTTTTCATATGCATCGACAAATAATATTTTTTTTAGGGAATTAGATCCAGAACTTTTTAGGACTCTTCGGTGAACTTGTTTATTGTAATCCTGAAAATATTTTACTTGAGATACCTTAATACTTTTTTTGGGATATGTAAAATTTTTTTAAGATTATGAGTGAAAAATAGTAATTCATCAAAATGCAGGTAAAGTGATCAGAACATGTATACTAAACCATTGAAACAGTGGCATTTTAAAGATTTTAATTTTCAGGATATTTTTTTTATTTTAGTGAAATTTGAAAAATGATTTTGGATAATAACATTTGCTTTTTAATAAATACTGATCTGCCTTAATAACTGTTTTTCCAAGATTAAAAATCAATGGGTAATTAATTGATATTAATTTTATCACTCCACATTTTTGTGGTCTACTTTTTTTTAGATCCCAACAAGTTTATGAAACTAATCAGTCCATCTTTACCTGAATCAATGATATCAATGGCAGAGTCCAGTTCATCATCTTTTGATCTCTGGTCAACTATCAACCTGCGGATAATGAAACCTATTATGCCCATTACAGCGAGGAATATTAAAAAATAAAAAATCAAAGCGAATGTGTACTGTAACTGGGTTAAGTTTTCCAGTGTGAGGAAAGTCAAGGTGAAAAGAACTAAAAATGCAAATGTGAAACAGCTGGCAACCACCAGTAACAGTTTCTGGTCATCGTTCTTATCACGGAAGGCGGAATAGGCTGCAATGGAAAGTGAAGATCCTGCAAGGCTGAAAACCAGGAATTCTGGTATTAAATGAATTATATCCATTTATTAAATCTCCTACTCGTTATAACACTCTAAATTTAGCACATCTTCTTTAGTTAAAGGTTGTGCATAGTTTAAAATGTTTTTAAATGCATTATTGTAAGTGTTTAATAATTTATGGTTGCATTTTTTAATTCCCACTGAACCCCGTATTTCTGTGTGTCGGTGTGGCTTTTCAACATACAGGTGAGTGTTGTTGAATATCATGAAATGTTTGGTGGGCCTTATTGGTAAAATAAAATATTTCACATAGGGGTATTGGTCAAGTAGAGTGTATATCTCAATTTTATCCTCACAGAACACCTTAGGCCCAGAAATGATCATAATTGATCCAAAATTGTGGTTTGCTGCGTGTTTAACAATTTCCTGGGTGTTTTCACTGAATTCTCCCACAATTACCTTGAGCTCTAGCTCACTGTTAATTTTATCATATGATTTTTGATTTTTTAGATTTTCAATAAGGTTAAATCTCCAAATTCTCTTTTTATAACGTTCATCACTGTGGAATAATACGATTTCAGCACCATAACGTTCATTACAATTAGGGTTATGCCTGTAAACTAATTTAAACAGGATGAAGACTGCCACTAATGATGTAAGGCTTATAATGGCCAGTGATAAACCAGGGTTAAATAGAATTTTGAACCACCTTCCATTAAATCACTTTTAGTGTCATGTGTTACACTTGAAGTGTATGTCTTAATGGTATATAAATTCTATCAAATTATAAGTTATAATCAAAATTTAAAGCTTCTAAAAAATAATAAAAACAATTTTCTCTATTAAATTGCATGCTTTTCAATTACTTGCTGTTAAAATCTACTTAATTTGCATATAATCAATATAAATCTGTAATAAAACTTAAATTAGAAATAATTTTATAAATTTAATTTAAAAATTTTAAATTAAAGTTTTTTCAAAGCTTCTTTAGCTGCATTCTGCTGGGCTTCCTTTTTACTTCCACCCACACCCTCACCAAAATTTTCACCATCGATCATGGCAGCCATGGTGAATGTTTTTTTATGGGGTTCTCCCTTTTCGTTGAGTAACTCATAAATAATACTGAAGCCTTCCTTATTGGATAATTGCTGTAATTCTGATTTATAATCGTAAAAAAAGATATCTCCATGGTCAATGTGGGGTAAAACTGTTTGTGAAAGGAATTTTTTAACATAGCCCAATCCCAAATCCAGATATAGTGCCCCTATAAATGCTTCGAATACATCACCTGTAACTGAATGAAGTTCCCTGCGGGATAATTCGGCTCCTGCACCCAGTTTAACATATTGATTAAGACCAATATCCATAGAATAAGTATAAAGAGCTTTGTTGCACACGTAATTAGCGCGCAATCGGGTTAATTCTCCTTCATCTAAATCCTGATCACTTTCATATAAAAATTCTGATACCACCAGATCCAGTACTGCATCACCTAAAAATTCCAATCTTTCATAACACTCATTGAGGTTGTTTTCATATGAATAGGACTCGTGTAAGAATGCTATATCATAAAGATGAAGATTTTTCGGTGTTATTGAAAATTTTTCCAGGATTCGCATGGTAATCTGTATAACTATTAAGTAAACAGTCTTATTTATACTTATAAAATAGTATTAGCTTTAAAAAAAAGTAGAGTGGATTATATTTAAATCTGTACAGTGAAATAAAATTATAGTGAAGTAAAATCGTATTGTAAGGTTAAATCTACGGTGAGTTTTAAATATAATGATGATTTATTCCTCAAATCCAGTTGTAGATACCGATAAAAAGATGAGAATAAAGGAGCATGGGAGAATAATTAAACCCCAAATCGCCTTTCTCTTTGTTGGTATGATCTTAAAGCCCTTAAAAAGTCTACTTTTCTGAATGCTGGCCAGTAACTGTCACAGAAATAGAGTTCAGAGTATGATGCTTGCCATAATAAAAACCCACTGAACCTTTCCTCTCCACTGGTTCGGATAATGAGGTTAGGGTCATCCAGCCCTGCAGTGTAAAGGTTTTCATTGACCATTTTTTCAGTAATGCTGGCAGGATCAAGTTTTCCATCTTTAACTTTTTCTGAGATCTTTTTAATGGTATCCACAATTTCCAGGCGTCCATCGTAACCAATGGCTATATTCAGGATCATCTTATCATAGCTGGCCGTTGATTTCTCAGCGATGTCTATGGCTCGCCTAACATCATCCGGTAATAAATCAAGCTGCCCCACAGCTTTTACACGAACTTCATTATTGTGTATGTTCTTATTTTGAGCAATACCTTCAAAATTTTCTTTAAAAAGCTCCATTAAACCTTCAACTTCTTCTGATGGTCGGTTGAAGTTTTTACTTGAAAAGGCATAAACAGTGACGATCTCAATTCCCAGATCAACACACCATCCTAAAAATTCTTCAAGAGTGTTCCTTCCATGTTTATGACCATCTAAAGTACTCATATTTCTTTGAAACCGGGCATATCGCCGGTTACCATCCATAGTTATAGCTACGTGCTTGGGCATCTCCTCCAACCGGAGATCCCGTGATATGTACCATTCATATATCGAATAAAGTGGATCTAAAACAGACATTTCATCTTTCCTTTTTTCTTATTCAAAACAAACTCATTTAATAATTATACCTTTAACCATAAATGCATGTTGGATATCATAATTATCTTAAATTTAATTTCAACAAAATATTAAAAAAAATTACATCCAAAATAGTAAAGTAACTCATAAATTATGATACTATTTAATATTGAATACGCAGTGAAATCAAGTTTAAAGAAAAATAAAAAAAGGGAAAGGATTGGGTTTATTGTTTTCTGTGTGTAACTGCAAATCCTCCAAGTACACTCAGGACTGCTAAGGCCAATGGCACTAACGGTGCTCCAGTGGTTTGCATGCCGACAGTGTTTCCTGTAGCTGCGGTTGTAGTGGCTGCATTTACTGTTGGAGCCTGGAGAATATTTACAATTGTAGAAACTACTTGACCATCTGCAGCGGTTACTGTGGCACTTCCAGCGCCTTCATCACCACGTAAAATAGCTGTTGCACTGCCAAAATTCCAGTCGACAGTTATAGATTTACTTCCCACATTACCTAAATTTGTGGTAAAGGTTACTTGAGGACCGCTGAAGAATTTTGATGCGTCTGCGCTGTGATCACCATTTGCACTATCTTTGTAAACATCTGCAGTGATTGTCGAAGTTTGTCCAGTGTAGATCGTGGTGGGGTCTGCGTTAATGTTCATTACAAGCCAGGGATTGTAATTAATAGTAGCACCCTCAACTGTATGCATTATACTGCCAGGGTCTGAGTTTGAGCCATACCAATTATATAACGCATCCAACGTAACTTCACCAACAGCTCCAATAAACTGGTAACCTACTATCCTGTTGAAGTTTAGATGATTGTCGCTTCCACGATTGGCGATTTGTCCACCTAATATATTGTTTCCGAAGGCATGATCTGAATGTGTTTCAGCAAAGTCTAATGCAGATTCTCCGTTATTAATAGCATCGGCTAATATTGTATTGTAAGAAACTTCAATATTATGTCCGCTTCCGCTTTGACTTTCTAAGAGAATTGCTGTAGCTGTTCCTGTGCCGGTGTTAGTTATTGTAATGGTATTTCCAGTGATTTTATGTGAAGCTCCCTCTGCAAATATTCCATAACAGTCTCCAACTCCATTTCCAGTCATGGTGATGGTATTGTCAGAAAATACACCGGTAGATCCATGTTCAGAGTATATTCCATATGCATAATCAGAACCTGTATATGATATGGTGTTTCCAGATATTTCGACATTATTCGAATTTTGGGCTTGCACTCCATCCAAACAGTTTACTATAGTATTGTTGATGATTTTACAGTTGTCTGCATGGTCTATAAATACTCCTCGAGCAGTTGTTGGTCCATTAATTGTGAATCCCTGAATTGTTGTACCATCTCCACTTGATTGAATATTGAAGATGTCACTTGCGGGTGTTGGTGCTTGTACTGTTACTTGTCCATTAGCTTTTACTGTGAGATCGTGGTTAATATTGACAGTTTCTACATAAGGATTGCCATTGTTAGGGTTGACATTTATATTATCCCCATCAGTAGCTACATTAACAGCACTTTGAATGGTTGTATAGGTTTCTGTTGGTCCAACAGTATAATCTGCTGCTGATACTACTCCGCAGAGTACCACCGCTGTGATTAAGATCAATATTGTGTTTATGATATGTTTTTTCACATTTTCACCTCCTTTTACAATAGTTTAGACAAGATAATTTTTGATTGTCTTTGAAAATAGCTGTTGGAGGGGAAAATGAAGTTTTCCACTACTATTAAAATATGTATAAACCCGCATCCCCCCCTAATTTATATTTGCGAGAATAAACTGTGTACTTATTTGGCACTAAGTTGTCATTTTAATATTCCATGCATAATGATAATTATTAATTACTCACTAACTTAATAAATATATTTTGATTTGGTTTTTCGCAATATTTCTAGTATTCAACTATTTTCATAATCATTAACATCAGGATGGTATTATCAGTGTAATGAAAGAAGTTTCAGCGAAAATGGGGGGATTAATACATTAAATAGTAGCAAATAGGAACTTCCACTAATTTAGTTAGAATAAGATATTTTCAAGAAGAATTACTTGATTATATGTTGAACAAGGAATGTTACAGCAAGATTAGGAACTACCAAAAGAACGAGAACAAAATGAAAATAATTCAATTTTTTTGAATTTTCTCTCAACTTCGTAATATCATGGTATCTTAAACATTGTGGTCGTTATATTGGTTTGTTGTTTAATTTGCCTTATATTAAATCTGTTTTCATTTTAAATATAATTATCTTTATTGAAACTATAATACTTTTATTATAAATTAATATTATGCAACTAATAATCCCATGATCCTGAAGAAATAATTAGTTTTTTTTGAAATTTTTCCCAACTTCGTTATAGCCTGGTTTAACGAAGTAAAACTTCAAAATGTAATACAAAATTTAGTGACAAATAAACTTCCCTAAATACCCATTCTGACATCAGTTGGTATAGATGTCATGAGTCTTTTTAATATATTTCTAAAATAATTGCTCAACTTAAATTTTATTAACATAATGAGTATATTTTTTTTCATATATTTTACATGCCCTACAATTATTATTACTTCCCTTAAATTTTTAACAACCTATTCTGAAAGTGAAGAATGCAACTTAAAAAGCATCACACACATCATATGATTATTTGGGTGTTTGGATTTAACTTTTTTATTCTAAAAAATAAAAAATCTTTAAAGTAGCTATTTTTTCGATTAATTGGGCATATGTATTAATCTGTTTAAGGAACATTCTCATGTTTACTACTATTTCAGCATAGGGGTTTTAAAGCTTTAAATTGTATGAATAATTAATGACCACACTCTTTTTAAAAATTATCACTAGAGTAAGGAATAGGTCTATAAATTCTATTTTAAAGAGTATATGGTCCCTGAACACTTATTACACAAATACATATTAAGATTTTTCTAAAATAAATGCCAATGCAATTTTAGTTAAACATTAAAAAATTAACTTTTTACCATATATGATAAACACACAAAACACATGAGGTACTCATGTGATGAGTGTGGTATCACATGATATCTCTGATTTAATTTAATATTCATAATAAACTTACATTAAATTTTAATTAGTCATTTTCCAGGGCAACTTACATTATTTTCACAACACAAAAAATAAAATTTCAATTATACTCTGTAGTTTTTTTACAGTTACACACCAACAATCTGTATGACTTCTCATCAATGTACTCACAAACCTAAAAAACAGGAATTAACATTACAAATAACCCCTTATATATACTTCAGTTAACTACCCAACCCCCTTATGATTGTTTTTGGTCTCCCAGCTCCGCTGGGAGCTCCGTGGGTGCCGAGGCCAAAAAACCACCCGTTATATGAAATAACTACCGACAAATACTTAATTTACTATCAAACCCCAACCATGGTCATGTTTTTAGGAATGAGCTAGGACCTTTGGTTGCCTCCCAGTTACAGTTACAACAAAACAATACATAAACAAAACGAAGATGGTCATAAATCATGATCAAGTAACATATACTTTATCTATATTGTCAGTAATTGTAACACTCATAAACCTCTCTTTGCAACTAATGTTCACGTAAACTATCCAAAAAATGCCATACTGGTAGTTTTATTCCTTAGTTATTCAACAATCCCTTGTGCGAAACTTGTGTGATTCAAATTTTGTGCTGATACTATGTTAATTTTAATAATTAGAATCATCTAACCTGTACATTAATTTACTTGCTACAAAGATTGAATGTGCAGCTGATTTTTTTGTGATATTTTGATTTTCATGTGCTTTTGGATTTCTAAATGCCATAATTGAACCAGCGAAAATAAATCGGTACCCATTTTGGGTATCTATATCCGAAATAGACATCAAATCAGTCAGTTGAATGATAGGCGCCTTAGTTATTTGTCCAGTCTTATCTTTATCATACGTAAAAGCTTTCATCATTAAACTAGATCCATCTTCTTCTGTACCTGTCTCATTTCTATAAATTTTTTTCACACGACTATTAACTTCTTTAAAAGCGGATTCTACTGAATGCGCATAATGTTTATCTTCAAATAATTGTTTAGATACTTTAATAATATCTTGATGAATCCACGGCCAAAATCCTGGAAGATATTCACCATCATCAAATTTTTTAAGCTCCTCTTCTACGTTAAAATCATCAATTTGTTCACCCCAAGATTTTATATAGTTCCTTGCGGTTTCACTATCAGCATTTTCCATGTGTCTGTTTACCACTTTATTTAATTTCTCTCGAGTTATATCATCGTTTATTTCCGATTTTAATAATTTAAACAGTTCTTCAGGATAAATTAATTCTTTATTTTTCCAAATAGAATACTCTTTACAATAAGAACAAGAACTTAAAGATAAATCTTTTGTGATGCCTTCAATGTTGATCAACGGAAACCATTCCTGTTGTGCGAATGTATTACAATGGGGGCAACAGAATGCATCCTTTTCAAAAGCTGGTAATTTGTCTTCTTCAATCATTAAAAACACCAACTAGAGATCTTGATTTTCATCGTTATTTTTTACTTTTTGCAAAGCGTTCTTCAATAAATCCCTATAATCTTCTATTACAAAATAATCGTCTTTTGTTTCTCCAGCAGAACTACCCACATTAAAATTAATGATTTGTCTTATGTGTGGATTCGACTTTTTTGTTAAAAACTGAGAAATATTACTTAAATATCTTCCAGTTTGACCTATATTGGATCCAATTCCTTCTTTATATAATCTAGATTTAACTTCATCCCTTTTGAAAACCTTATTTTCTGATGAAATGATTTCCAAAAAGGTAATAAAACGAGGCGTTTGATCAGATTTTCTTTTTAACGTCTTAATAACACGTTTTTCTAGTTTATCAAATTCTTCAGGGCCATAATCAGTTTTTTCTAGAGAATAAGAACTTTCATGGGATTTAGATTCCTTTTGTTTAATTTCCTTTTTCTCGATGTAATCTTTTGCTTCAGGAAGTGGAATAATCATATCCGTAGTTATGAATAGTTCGTCTTGATCAAGATATGGTATTAGCCTTACACATTCTATGTCAATTTTATAGTCTCTAAGCCATAATACCGCGGAAACAACATCAGAATGAAATTCTTTAGAAACTAAGATAATTCGTTGATTTTCATTGAGTTTATCCATTTCTTCATCAATAAATTCTTCAATTCTATATTGTGCATCATCTTCATCCGATTCTAAGTATTCAGCATAATATTTGAAAATATTTTCCACTAAAAAATTAGAACAATAAGAAACATACTTTATCGACTGCCATTCAAGATTTCTACCGGAATCATCCCTCTTCAATTCAATTATTACAAGATTCGCTTTTTTATCAATTGCTAATAAATCTAATCTAATTCCAGATGGAAGAATAAGTTCCTTATTAATAATTAAAAGCTCTTCACCTAATATTTCAGGTGTTTTTTCAATCCATTCTTCAATATCATACCTTTCTTTTAAATTTAATTGGCTGAAACTTGTTTTAGATAACGTTATCAGGTTTTTATTTTCGATATCAACTTTATAGATTCAAACTCCCCCTAATAATCTTGATAATATAATATTCATTTAATTAATATCAATAATAATTTTTTGGTTTGTTTTTTGAGTTTTCTTCATGTGTTATCAATTTAATAATGATTTAATCGCGTGGGATTTCATAGAATTTACTTTAACTGTTTAATTCACGTATTTTTTTATTTTAAATACAAAAAACACATATATAATTGGTAAATTGAGCTAATAACCATAATAAACAAAAAAAAATAAGATAAAGAAATTAAACACTAGTTTAATCATTATCCCTCTTGGTATTATGCTCCTCAATCACACAGGTTTCAATTATCTTTTTAACCTTCTCAGTAGTCACTGTTTTCCCTAAATATTTTCCATCTTTATCATACTTAGCAACTGTAACCTCTTTTTCAAATTTAGTTGGATTACTGGTAACAGTATTATCGGTTACACTATCATCTTTAGAATCGTGTGAAGAGGTAGCAGCTGCAACGGTAGAAGTGGAACTAGCATCCTTAATAGCTGCAGTATACTTGTCCAAAGATCCAGCACCAAAATAGAATAACAATACAGCAGCTACCAATGCAGTGAAACTAGTTACAACAGTCTCAGAAAGTGAAACAGTCTGAGGAATTACCTGTATAACAGTCTGATTAACAGTTTGGTTCAATAAAGACACTTCAGTACCGGAAGTTATATTGCCAGTGAACTGGAACTGAAGAATCCCCTGGAAAGCCAGAGTAGGCAATAAACCCAGATAAACAACCATTATAGAAACAGTAATAGACTTCCTAATTTCATTTTCATTAGTACCAGTAAGTGCCCTGGAAATCCTCAGCATACCAAAGAATGTGATTATTCCCATAATAACCACAGAGAATGGTACAATAGCGAAATTTTTTAAATAAAAAGCTAATCCTATCCCCACAATTAAAATTAAAATAATGCCAGTAGCCATTTTCTTCATTAACGAATATGCTTCTTCATTTTTATCATCATTACCACCCACAATAAGACCCCCAATATTTATATAATAAAATTTTATGTTAAATATTATTTAAATATAATCATATAATATTCACCTGTGAATTTTTGGGATTGTAAAGTTATGATGGATTGAGCGAATTTGTTTATACGAATTTTTTAAAAAATAATTATATAATTTCTGTAGCACATTCCTCCAAAATATAGATGGCCTTAACAATAACCTCTTCCTTAAGTGTGCCATGGCTGTTTTCTATATACATAGGCAACTTTGAAGGTCTTAATATCTTATAATTTTTTGGTGCGTTTTTAATGGTTAAACCTGGGCTGGTCAAGGCCACAACAGAGTTAATCCATAATTTATAGGTATTAATGCCCTTTATTGACAAGTAATGTTTTAAAGCCATGGAATTACTTTTCACCTGGCCCGCAGGGTTAGAGGGTGCTTTTTCTATTCCCTGATCAGTATTATAGTACCAATCATCCCCATCAATTATATAATTGCCTGTATAATTTTTGGTTTCAATAACAAAGATACCAGTAGGTCCTACTACCACGTGATCAATATTACCATATCTTTCTGGTAAATTAACATCATTAAAAACCACAAATTCTTTTGGAAGTTTTTTCAGGTGATGGGATGTAATTCTCTCACCAATATCTCCTTTAATCCAGCTTCCACCCTCACCATAACCATATATAACAATAACCAGACCCACAATAACCATGAAAAATGAATAACCATAACCCCAGTAAATTCCAATAGCACCCCCCAATGCAATAATTGACCCAGAAAACATTATTATGATGTGTTGTTGACTTTTATTAGCTGTAAATGTTTTTCCTTTTTTTATAACCTTTTTTTCTGGTTTGGGTGTTTCATCAACGATTATTTCATCTACATATTTTAGGTAACCTCCACATTGACAATTTTCGAAATCATCAGGGGACTCCCCTTCTTTAAGTTCGTAATAACCATTACAACTTTCACAGATCAAATAACTCATAATTGAACCTCCAATTTGGTATGAGGCAAAGGGAAAAAACTAATGCATTATCTATTTTATAACTATAAATATTATTTTGCAAACGAATAAAATCATTTTTTACCTTTACGAATCACCGCCAATCGGGTGCCCCTGTCTTCCTCTGCCCAAAACTTATGCGCATAATCAACAATCTCCATTCTATGCTTGTACTTCATGTAAGGAGTAATTTCAATAACATTCCTATCTATTTTATAGACGTAACGGCCATAAAAGTTATTTTTGCGCGCTTTAAACTTTGCATCCATGGTAGAAAAGTAATGATAAGATAAATCAACCTCTTTATCTGGATCAAAAAGGCCTCCCATCTCCTCATTAATATTAAAAAGTAAACCCATGGTAAGGTTCAAATCTGAATCATCCACAAACCTCCCATTCTCGAATTTTTTGGCATTGATCTGATAGATACCATCCAGTAATTCATTGATATCACTATGCCACTTGGTAAACTCCTTACTGGGAAATATTAGGATATCATCGGTTCGCCGGAATAATTGTGGCCGGTAGGCCAGAACCTGCTTCCTATCCACAATACCATAACTATACCTCATATTAACTACTCAACACTGTTACAACCAATTAACTTCTCCAGACTCTTCAGCTTCATTAACAACAGATCTAACAATACCATCATCCTCAGCCCTAACTTCATCCTGCAAATAAGCATCCAAATAAGTCTGCGAGGGCTTATCACTGTAAAATAAGTTCAAACCCGAACCCAGTATATGGACACGATCCATAATAACCGGCCAAGCACCCAACAAATGGTGGTAACCATTCAGTTTCAAACGCACATCCCACTTAGTGATGAAATCTATCTGGTCCCGCATAGAACTGAAAGTTCTCCTGAACTCATCACGACTATAAATAATAACCTCCTCATGATCATTCAACAATTCAGGATGATAAAGCTCGATTTTCCTACCACATGGTACTCCCTGACTAACTCTCATAACAATTACACCTCAAAATGACTAACTTCCAAATATCCACAATTGCCCCAGAGGGATCTATAATATGGAATAGTAACGGAATGGGGTTTTTCCAAGAGCACCTGAGAAATAATTACTATCAATTACGCAAAAAAATAGAAAAATTTATTACATTAATAAAAGTTATAACATGAATAATATTATAATGAAATAACCGAGGTGGGGAGATGAAGAGAATCAGCATGTCATTACCTAAAAAATTATTGAACGACTTCGATGAAGTATTAAAAGACAGAGGATACAACTCCAGATCCAAAGGAATCAGGGATGCACTACAAGATTACATTGTCCGCTATGAATGGATGAATGTAATGGAAGGGGAACGAATAGGAATTTTAGCAGTTATCTACGATCACCATTATACTGGAATTATGGAAGATTTCACCAACCTGCAACATGAATTCAGAGAGTACATTAATGGAATTATGCATATACATTTGACTGAAGAGTACTGCCTGGAAGTGATAGTTGTAAAAGGAGATGTAAAATACATCCGCGAACTATCCGAAAAGATTATGAGGCTCAAAGGCGTAGAGCATGTTAAACTTACTACGACTACTACTTCAGAGAAATAAAAAATATGACCATTCTAGAAAATATTGCATTTTCCTTCAACCTCAATTTCTTATTTTTTTATAAAAATAATTAATTTAATAAAAAGCATACTATCCAAGCATTCTTTTAATTCTTATCTATTTTTTTTCCGAATAATTTGTAATTCAAAGCATATTCCATATATTTTTTTTATTTACCAATTATATTCAAGATATTTAATATGGAATAATGTATAAATAAGATTAGAAAGTTGGAAGGGGATCAAATGTTTGATGTATTTATTTGCCATGCAAGTGAAGATAAAGAAGAAATTGCTAGACCATTAGCAGAAGCGTTGAGTAAAAAGGTTGAAGTATGGTATGACGAGTTTTCTTTAACATTAGGAGATAGTCTGCGTGAATCAATTGATAAAGGTTTATCTAATTCGAGATTTGGAGTAGTTATTTTATCAAAGAATTTTTTTGAAAAAAATTGGTCTCAAAAAGAGTTAAATGGTCTTTTCGCACGTGAAGTGGAAGGGAATAAAGTTATATTACCAGTATGGCATAAAATCACGAAGGAAGAAGTTACGAAATATTCACCTCTTCTGGCTGATAAAATAGCTGTAAGTACTGATAAAGGATTAGATGAAGTAATCAGCCAAATATTAAACGCTATGGGTTTAAATAATAATAAAAAAACTAGTGATTCTAAATCTTATGATATAAATAAAATCATAGAATCAATTAAGAAAGATATTCGCAATGATGATTATATATCTTTCAATGAAACTCTCAAAAAACAGATGAAAATCCTCGAAACAGAATATTACAAAATTTATGATATAACTGAGGAAGATCCTATAATATCTTTCAAGGAATTTGAAAAATATAATGACACAATTACCGCGATTGGTTTAGTTATTATAGAATATTATGAAATATGTGCTAAGAGTAATGTTGATTATTTTAAAAAATATTTAGATATTTTCCAAAAAATATACAATTTTCCGGAGTTATTACGAGAAAAAATGGCAAGAAATAATGATAATTTATTTAATCTAAAAAGGGGTTACATACCTCGTGCTGCAATCCATAATTTATATTATTATTTAGGTGCATTTGCGTTAAAAACTGAAAAATTTGGAGTTTTAAATCATCTTTTTAGAATACAAATTTCTGAAAAAGATTTTCAAACAAAAGGACAAATGAGAATATGGTCTCTTTTACGTAGAAAACCTATCACCACTTTCAATAGAAAACCAGCTGATATTTTTGCTTTTTTAGTTGATTCGTATGATTATAAAGATTTTCTTAATGAATTTTTTAATTCTCGAAATGATTTTTTGAAATATCTCAGTCAATTTAATTTTATTTTGTGTTTGTATGGAATTAAATATGGATTAGAAAATCCTGATGCTAGTTTTACTGATGTATATCCTAATTTTACTATTATGGAAGGATATATAAATGAACTAACAAGTAAAATGAAATCAGATTCTGACTATGTAAATAAGTTATCTTATGAAGCATTTAATGAAACACCCGAAAACTTTAAGAATATTTACTTTTTTAGGTGTTTAAAATTGAGAGAGGAACTTAATGAAATTCAGAATCTTCTTGCAAATTTAGATCATGATCTGGGTTTAGACTGCAATTTATTCATAAATTAACATTTGAATAACCTTCACTTATTTCTTTAAAATTGCTTAACCAGTATGTTCATCTAATTCTGTGCCATATAACTATCCTTTAAGAAATAGAACCCTTTCTCCCCATAATAGTTGCAAATTTTATTTGCACAATTTTTATTTTCTTTTTTGTATAAAATTGAAACTAATTCTTTTATATCATCTACATTATAATCTGGATATTCTAAATCATCGATTATTTTGAGGTAAATTTCACAAACTTCAATCGGTTTATTATTAGCAAATCTTAATAAATCTTTAATCAGCCTCCTGCAATCTGTTGGTGTAATAAATTCAGCTGCTGAAGTTAACCAATTATTCAGGTTTTCATCAAGATCCTCAAAAAATATCGTCCATTTAGACAGATTAGACAAAACAACCTTATACTCTTCGGGATCAGAAGACGCAACTTCATATATCTTATCTCCTAAATCCTTAATTTTATCTTTAACTTCCTCATTATGGTTATTTTCTTGGATTAAAAAATAATCAACCATCATAGACAGTTGTTCGGGGTCTTTTCTTAAAATTAATCTAGACATTAAACTGTCCTTTTCCCAATTTTCCATATCAAATAAGAAAGCTGTACATATATGGTAAATAAGATTTTTATTGGTATGACGGTCTTTAAATTCTGTATTTAAAGCTTTTCTCAAATACTTTTTTTCTTTCAAAATTTCATATATTGATTCATAAATTGTGATTGGTGAAGCCATATAACCAACAAATGCATCATCAAAGCTTTTATCCGAGAAAATTTTTACAACATTATTTTCGGCCCATTTAGGATTTAAATAAAATATTTGGGGTAAGAATTGGCCCATTGTAACAGAAAATTCCGTAACGGGATTATCTAAGAAATATTCAAGAGACTTTTTAATTTCAGGAATCAATTTATCTTCATTATTTCTTTGATATAACCTAGCGTAACTAAGTGAAAAGTTGATTAATGCTGAAAAAACCCTCCCTTTCGCAGAATTAATCACAGCAGTAATCAAATCTTCTTCTTTTACAACTTCAGAGTCAGTCTTATTAACTAATACAATCAAAATCTTGCAAACATCAGGAAATAGTTCTTTTCCAAATGGCTTATCATCATTTTTAGTCCTTACTTCAATTAAATCAGCGATAACTTTTATTACTTCATTTTTATAATCGGAACTATCACTTTCTTTCCAGAAACTTTCAGAATTGATAATACTTGATATAAATTCAAAAATATTATTCCAATCAAAGGATTTACCCTCTCGCCAGGCTTCTAATAATCCAAATAACAAAAAATACTGATTTTTTAAAGATACATCTAAAAAAGGATCTAGATGCGATACAATTTTTTTAGGGTTATTCTGAGTACAGTTTTTTAAGAATCTTGAAGAGCTGCCCTCCAAAAATATTGGATCTGATTGATCATTCTGATCGAATTTATGCATCAATTCAATTATTTCTTCTGATGAGTCCCCACACCATTCTTCAGGATAATAAGGTGCACGAAGTCCCTCTGTCCAGACACTAAAGCTAGGATGTTCAGGTTCAGAACCACATATTTTTTTATAGTTACTGTATTTATTTTGTATTTCATCATTGGATGATTTTTTAAATGCAGAATACCAGTTTAGCTTTTGACAGGCTAAAGTTTTATTATAACCGGGTTCATCTTTGTCAATATGATAATTTTTATTTTCTATCCATTTGATAATTGTTTCAAATTCTTCCTTTTTGAATAAATTGTTTCTATTTTCAAATAATTTGAAAATCTCATGTTTGTATTCATTTTCCTCCAAAGGGTTAAGGTTAATCCAATGATCCCAAAATATGTTATTACATTCGTTATAATGGCAATTAATTGCATATATCCCTATTCTTTGTAGGATAAATGATTCACTCTTTAATAAATTTCTTATAAAAGGCTTAATATCTGTATTAACAAATTCATTGAAATTTTTATAAAAATCTCTAACAAAAAAGACTAATTGAAACTCATAATCATCCACAAACGCATTTTGTGGATTATTTTCTATAGCACGAATATGGAAAAAAGAAAAGGTATATTCACATACATCATCAGAAATTTTTAATATATTCTTTATAGCAATTTCTGAAGCTTGGATACCACATAACTTGAAAATATTTTCTTTTTGCAATTCAAGTGATTTATTAAACCAATGTTTATCCATAATAGGTTCATAGCTATTCTTTATCTTTTTGTAGTCAAGAATTATATCAAGCAAATGGAGAACTAAGTCTTTTGATTTGTTAGATAAGAAATTTGGTAGTAAATTTTTTTGAATATTGCGAGAAATAAGAGGATTACCTGAATTTAATAATTCTTTTCTAATAAATTCTAGATGATCATTTCCAACCATATCTACAGGTAAATATTCAATAATGGATGTAATATAATAGTTAGTAATTCTGTTATTGATGGAATTTCCAGTTTTATCTTTATAGTTTATTATTGAATTAATAATTTTCAAAATGAGTTCAGAATATTCATTTCTTTTAAGTTTATTAATTTCAGCAACTTTTTTTAAAACAGGTAATACATTCCATAAAGGATTTTTATATTGATTGTTATCTAATTTGTAAGGTTTAGGATTATCTTGAGGGTTAAAATAACCTTTATCATAAATTGGTTTAAACCAAGGAAGAGGATCAAAATCACTCTCAATATAACCAGATAATTTTCGTAAAAAATATAATTTTATACCTTCACTAACATCGAAATAAACTTCAATATTCTCTAAATTTTCAGGAGAATATTGTTGCATCAATTTATCAATTAATTGGACAGTTTCATAAAAATTACTTTGCAAATGCAGCATCTCCCCAATCTTTTTTAACTTCAGGGATGTCTCTAAGTTTATGTAATTCCTTTTCAATTTCTAAATAGTTATCTATGGTGATAACCTTGAGTTTTAAATCATCTTTTAATCTTTTCATATCAGGATCTTCTTCCAAAGGATATTTTAATTTATAGAAAACAAAGCTTGGGGGAATTTCCTCATAATTTTTTTCAGATGCAATATTTTCCTCTTTTTTAATTATTAAATTATTAATTGTATCCTTATAAAACTTAGTGAATATGTCATCATTAAAACTAAAACCGATAAATATTATGCTAAATGTCCCAAGTAAATATTCTAAGAAACTTTCTAATTTAGAAGGTCCATCCTCTTCAAAATAAGTAGGATAATGTTTTTTGTATTCCTCTTCTATAAAAATAAATTCATCATTTTCTAAGTTACAATGTAAATACACTAAATGCGGGGGCCGTGACTTTTCATGCATATCATGATTAAACTTTTCTAATTTATTTATTTCCCATTTTAAGGGATTATTACATCGACATCTTTTCAAATAATATTCCAAATCGTTCAATGCTTCTTCGAAAGTATTGTCATAGTTTGTAGTTACAATAACATTAAAAATACTTAAAATTTTTATGTGAATAGAATAATGATAAGCTCTTTTGTGACGAAACTCCTCTCTCATAAATGAAATATATTCACTGTGGCTTGTGCTATGATAAATTTCTGAAGCCGTCTTTGCATACCCCAAACACTTAATTTTTTCCTTAAAATCTATTTCATTAATATCAGGTTGGAATTTTTTTCGCATATTTTCTAAAACTTCATCCCACATATTAATACCTAATATGTTTGACCCGCCAGCACCTACAAAAACAGCGACATTCTTTTTATTTTCATCATATGTTTTTTTTAAAACTTCACGGTTTTTAATAGCAAGATAATCTTCCCCCATCACATCATCACCTAATTCTCATTAAAGAACATATTAATCTTTAAGAAACATTAATTGATTGATTCAAATGACATCCGTTTATATCAAAAAATTAAGAATTGAAGATTTCAAAACTATAACTCAGAATTATCATTTTCTTTATTGGCTTTATATCTCTCCACAACCTCAAAAGTAACCTTTATAGTATCATATTGCCCTATATCTTCAGCTTCAAGCCAATCCTTTGGAGCATATACCCTTACAGGCCCTTTGCCACGTATTTGATGTATAATATAATTAGCAACTTTTTTCATAAAAAGACATTTAGACATTAAGACTTATAGTCCTTTCTGTCCTATTCTTACTATTTATATAATTTGTAATATTTATAGCTTTGGTATTAAAGCCTTTTTAAGCATGTTGAATTTAAGAAAGCATGTCTTTTAAACCCAAATCGGAGGTGAAAAGTTGCTCAACAAAAGACACGCTATCTTAGCACTCTGCATTGTTATAGCCACCATGGGAGTAACCGCAGCCTGGGAACAGAGCTGGACTTCCAACACAGGACAACCCAGCTACATGGTTGGAGATGGACAAAACATAATTGTCACCACCGCTTCCAGTGTAAAAGAGATCAACCCCAGTGGTAACCAGATATGGAGTGCTGATGTAACAGTCAACAACGGTGGAAAAGCACTCAAATCAGGTAAATATCTCTTCACAGGTGAAGGAAACAACGCCAAAGCATTGAACAAAACAGATGGAACCATCCAATGGGCTGTCAATGACCCCCTTGGACCTGTCCAGAATCCCAAGTACATCTTTGTCAAAGGTTCTTATATCATAGTTTCCAATGATGCCAAAGCTGTGGTTTTGGAACGTGAAACTGGGCAGAACGCGACTGGAATTGCAGATACCCCCACAAACTGCGATCCCAATGTATTTGGAGGTTACTACTTAACAGGAACCAGTACAGGAGTCCAGGCCTATGAAGCATTCATGCTCCCTGATTTACGGATAAGATCCATTGACAAACAATCCAATCTTACAGTAGCCACCATAGAAAACATTGGACTATCAGACACCAGTAACGTGCTGGTGAAATTCGTTGCAAAGAAAAGTGATGGAACATACAGAACCATACATGTCAATGCAGGTACCGTACCGGCAGGAAACGCTAAAAACGTTACAATCAATGGTGAATTCACGAAAGGATACGTAATCGTAGACCCTTACTTTAAGATCAGCGAACTGTCAGAGACCAACAACCAGAAATATTTCTACTAAAAAACTACCATGAATGATCCCTACCAAACAAAATACTTTTCCTAAATTTTATTTTTTTCCAATGGCAACTTTAAGACTCCAAAAAAACTTTTGAAGGAGGAAAAACAATGAATCTGAATTTACCAGATAAAATTGGAGGTATACCTTCTATTCCCCTGATCATGATTTGTATAGTGTTGATTGCAGGAGGAGTAGCATTTGCAACCTTCACCAACCATCCTAATCCCCAAACAGGTTTATCTGGCCAGCAAGAGGGGATGAGTGATGAAGAAATCCAAAAAACTCTAGAAAACGAAAATATCACCCAGCAAGTTGTTACCAGTGATGGAGATACAACTGAAAGTGAGGATGGAGTAACAGAACTAAGCGGGGCCTATCTTAAAAAACTCTATGGATACACTCCCACAACAGTGACAGCAGACCCTGTTTATGATGTTCAACTTACCACCACTAATAACCCTGCCATTCCACCAGCTCAACCCCAAATAAACCATGATACAACATCCAAACCGGAACCTCAACCAGGAACAGTAGTAATCCCTAATAACACCACATCTACAGGTAACAATCTCACAGAAAACGATGAGGGGTATTATAATGAAGGAGAATGGGATCCATTTGAAGACCCCATAGAACCTGAAAACCCTGATAATGAATATGAAGATGAAAATGATAGCACTTAAACAAGGAATCGAAGTTGCTCTGGTAACCGTTACCTTTATTTTTTTAAAGGTGTGTTAATGATGATTAAAAAAGCTGTATTTATCGTTATTTGCTGTTTTTTGGTTATCACTTTCATCAACCCCCTATCAGCCACAGAGGACTTACCTGAAGAACAACCTGATCCTGAAACAGCAGATTTTCACCTAGCACCAGGTGAGATCATGATCGATGATTACACAATACCCCCGACAATTACTGTTTCTTCCCAATCAATGATCATTGACACAACGGACTCTAATAGCAAGTTATATACTAACAAAGTTGACTTCCAGGATCTCAAAGGTCTCCATGGCAGTGAAGGATTGGAAACTCTTGCATCTTACATACAACAGAACTTCAACCACAAGATAGGGGCATCCACCACATACACTGGTGTTATTGCCACTGGCTACGGGGACTGCTGGGGTCTCTCAGATTTTGCACTCCATATTCTGGTTAAAAATGGTTACAAAGTTCGACTTATCCAGGGCACCACCAGCCAGGCCAACAATCACCGCTGGCTTGAAGTGCAACTGGAGGATGGATCATGGACCACCTTCGATCCCAGTATGGTCACCAAGAAATACAACTGCAAACCCTACAACTACCAGTGCGGTCACCCAACTCAGGTGCTGGAGGTTTACGGATGAGTTCAACAATTGGTGAGATAAAAAGGGTGGATATGTCCTATGAAAACAGGTTAGTCCGGGTACTAGACCGCAATGGATTCACAGTATGCCGATTAATTCCAACATCATCACCCTTACCAGATGTCCTGGCTGGTGATGGTGAATCAATCCTGATCTTCCAGATCGAAACCAGCAGGGACTCCGATATACACATTGAAAAACGAAAGATCTGGATACTGAAAAAGTTTGCAGGTGATCTCAAAGCAGACCCATGGCTTGCACTCAAATTCATAGACCAGCATGTAGGATGGTTATTCTGTAATTTATCCGCCCTCAAAATACATGAAGAAACATTTTCTATTAACTATGAAACAGCCGCTTTAAAGGGATTCAATGTAAAGAAACTGGTATCTAATGAGCTTCAACAACGACTCATTTAGAACTTAGTTGAGGTCCAGGATGAAGAAAAAGGATATCCTGCCTGAAATTTTCCAGAATATCAAAAAGGGAAAAAATAGTCTCCTATGGAAAAAGAATGTTTCATCATTATTACCGGAGGTGAGTGATAGATATTTAACCGTGTATCTGGATGAACTAGCACCAGTGAAGTCCAGATTAATGAATTTAATCATTGCAATCCAGACCCACCGTAACCGGAAGGTGCCCAAGGAGGCGGAATTAACTAGGAAGACAACTGATGACCTGAAACAGATGCTTTTTAGGAAGGCCTCGGGAATAAAGGTTGTCATTGTCTTCAACCACTTCGAACACCTGACACCCTCCACTGCACGGTTCTGGCACGATGTATCAAGACATGAACGTATTGTTTTCCTGGGCAACCTTTCTGGAAAATTCCGGAAAGAAGCCTATGGTTTTTATAAAACATTTGAGGTGATTAACAAATCCAAAATGGAAGAACAGCGCCCCACCCGTGAAATGGACATAACCATCCCCTTCCTCCTAATTTGTGGGGTCCTGGTCTTCGTTAGTTTCCTGAAAATAAGTATGGTATCATCCTACGCTCTCCTGAGCTCAATATGGTTTACTTTACTACTAACCAGGACGCTGCTTTACATTCTCTGGAGGTGAAGTTTATGAAATTGAGTGGAAAACTCTTGTTAACTGATGAAATGGTTTTAAAATTCGTCTTGGATCATCCCTTAAAAGTTAAAGGCATGGAAGAAGGAGTAGTTCACTTGATTTATGAAGTTTTGCCAGCAATTTTGTACCAATTCAGAAGGGAGGATATTATTCAGGTACTATCTGGTGATGTGGTGGAAACAAGCATTGAAATCCATGATAATATTGGTATACCATTTGATGCTACTCTCATAGCTTACGTCTAAATAAAAGAAACGTGTCATTAAAATGGAACAAATAGGTAAAACTCTATGAAATTTTATACACATATTCCAGCAGGATTACTCCTCTACACGATTTTGGTTTGGATACTTAACCAACCCTATACCATCGGAGGAGTATTGTTTGTGATATTCATTTCTATTCTCCCTGATTTACTGGATCGTGTCCTGGGGCCACATAGGGGATGGGGCCACTCTGCCATCATGCTCATTCCAATGGTAAGTATTGCTCTCTGGATTCCCGAACTTTCCATTGCTGGACTTTCAGCCTTCCTGATGCACATATTACTGGATTCAATAACCAAAAAAGGAGTACCTATCCTGTATCCTTTCAATAAAACCCGCCTGGTGATGCCAAAAAAAGAAAAATCCAGAATCCAAACAGGTCATAAAAAAGAAATTGCACTGTGTCTTATTATAATATTCATTCTGATCCCCGCAAGTTATGGGGTTTTACACGGTTTTCCTAATATTTCAGATACATTAAAGGGTAACAACTCCACCAATAAAACAAATTCCAGCCTTTTAAATAAAGATTACCGTTCCCCCTTATCCTACAATAGCACCAGTACTGTTCCTTATTCTTACTCTAAATCTGGAAATTCATCTTCCCAACCTTCAACTTCAGCATCTAATTCTGCTAAAAATTCCAGTATAAATTGGTCCAGTTTGAATGATTATCTCACTGACTGGTGGAATAATCTTAACGCGGAAAATCAGGACAACCAGACTGATCAAAACAACCAGAACAATCAAAATAATGGGAACAACAGCCTGGACAATAATAATAATAATAATAATAATAATAATACAAATTCAGCGATTGATGTTCTATTCGGTGATCTGCGCTATGATAATCTTACGGAAGGTGAACAGATGGAAGAAAACATGAGCATGGATGATGGGGATGACTTCTTCACTGACATGTTTGGGGATTCATCCAATGTAAACCCCGACGATGACTCCCAGTACAGCAACCAGTACCAGGATGGTTACTATGATGATTCAGAATGGGATGGTAGTGGGAATTACTTCTTTATAATGGGAGCATTGCTTACTGCAGGTGGTTTTATTTTGAAAACATGATATGTTATCTTAAAAGTGGCTAAAACAATATAATTATAAGGATGTTTTTGCTTTTGGGATCAACTTCTCATTTTCCCTACTTTAATTATTTATTTCTTTCAATAAGGTAAAAAATGCCATTTATAATTTGTTTAAATATTAGTTCATAATTACTAACACTAAAATTTTCTTCCCAAGTTAATTTATGGCCCGTAGTATTCCTAATTCTACAAATTGAATGGAAAGCTGTTTCTATACTTTCATTATCATTGTCCTTAGCATATTTAAAGATATTTTTAAGTGATGTTTCACTGCAAAATCTTAAATTAAAGTTATAAAAAGATTTTATTTCTAATTTTTGTAAAATTCCACCCATGTTATTCACATTTTTGGAACCATATTTTTTGGATAGATCATTAAAATGATATTTTTTTAATAATGTTTCAAAGATTACTGCTCCCTTAAATAAATGGAGTACCATGGGTTCTATTGTTCCTCCATTAATACTCCTTAATTGTATCATTTCAATAATGCTTTCTTTTTCTAAGATAAATGTGTATAATGTGGTTATTGTTGATGTATATTTTTCAAAAATCATTTCTTCAACGAAATTTTTAAAATCTTCAATACTTAATTGATTAGAGCCTATCTGATTAAAACGATCCAATTCAGGCTTTATTATGTCTTCTAAAGTTGAAGAATTATATCTTTGAAAAGGTTCATCATACTTACTATTTAGGTTAAAAAATAATGCAGCACCGGACTTTAGTGTGTTTTGTTTTCCATGATTTCTTTTGTCTTCTGCTATAGCTGCATCTAGATAAAAAATTGCAGATTCGTAACTTTTAATTAGAAATGAATTCCATCCAATAAAAAAATATGGTGTTCCTTTATGAATTTTATAAAATTTATCTTTAAACTCATTTTTAATGCGTTTCAGGAGTTCCTTATTAATTTTGATTTCATCCAAGGGGTTAAGTTGAAAATCTTCAATATATTTAATTCGAAAGTATTCAAAAAAAGAATCAACTTTTGTACCTTCATAATATCGCTTTTCCCAATACTCTTTGATAAAAATCTCCATTTCTTTTTCCCAATCTACTTCCATCTCCCTTATTATTTGAACCGATTTTTCTTCAAAACGGTACAAACGCTTAAACTCCGTTACATCATAATCATATTCTTTTGTAGAACCAATGAGTGTTCCGGTAAATGTTATAAATCGTTTAGCCAATTCTTCCTGGTTTGTTTTGTGTAAATTAATTTGATCTGATGTAGGGGTAGCCGCAAAAATGACTTCACTATTTTCAATTTCCTCTGCATAAATTGGTCGACCTGTATATTTATGGAGAATTGGCAATTTTAAAGTCATGTTTTCACCTTGTTAAATCTATTTTAAAAGATTAGTTCCTAGAACCTAACTTTTCAAAATTAAAGGAAGTTAAAGGATTTCGTTTAAAAGGAGCATCCCTAAAATAATCCCTAAATTCACCATGCTTTCTAGCAAGCTGCATTATAAAATCATTAGAATGATGAAAACCTGCTGCTTTGCTTAATTTTTCTAAAAATTCATTACTTATTGCCATTTCTATATAACTTGGTGTTTTATTTAAGTAAAGGCAGCTCTGAGGGTTCCAAGAATATTCAAGTTCTTGACAAACACTTCTCATAAACAAGAAGTAATCTGCTTCCATAAACTCTTTATGAGTAATCAAATTGGTTAATTCAGTTTCAGTAAATCTTTCATGTATTATGTCCGCAGTTATACTAACTCTATTACTTTTAAGTCTGCTATTCCTAATTTCATCCAATACACGTGAATATCTACTTATTTCAATAAATGGTACATATTTATCGTAGTGTTGTTCAACAAAAAGGTCTGAACTCAGTAATTCATCTATTAAATCCCATTGATTATACTTAATTAATCCCGCAAAGAATGATACAAAAAATTCATAGATTAAAAAACTATATCCATCTGAATTTTGGTTTTCATATAAGTTCATAAATTTCCCGAAAAATTTGTATATTGTTTGGATAGACTCTTTGTCACCATATTTACATGCTAATAAAACTGATTCTAAAAAATTATAAGAAATAAACTTGCCGTTATTTATTTGTTCAACAATTGCATCGTCGTAATTCGCAAAAGAATCGAAGTCAGGCAATCCTTTTTTTAATTCAATGAGTTTATTTTCAAGAAAATCAAGGTACAATGGTGATTTTGGAGAGTTATTTGATGAAAAAGCATTTTTTAGGTCAATTATTGTAGGTCCGGATAAAATATTAGGATCTAAATTTTTTATAGTGTTTAAAATCATTAGATAATCTGTAATAAACTGATGTGCGCCTGTGCATTGTATATATGAGTAATTCTTTAATTTTAAAATGCGTTCCATTTCGGGATCTGGAAGGTTAGGATCAACCCAAAAAAGGGGATAATGAGTAAATGTTGCTTTTTCAAAGACTTTTTGAATATTTGGATCACTACCCGAATATCCTAAAGATATTAAACCATGTTCACTCATAATTTTAACTAATTCATCTTTCATTAAAGGAGATAAATCTTCTAAATCTTTAGGAGTATTTCTTATAGCACCTTTACCTAAAGTTCCATTAGGTTTGTAAATACGAATGGTTTTACAATGTATTAAAGGTTCTGAATCCTTAAGATCTTGTTCTGTAGAAATTACTTGGGTTTCAAGCCCTTTTTCTGATAATGCATTCTCAATAAAATGATCAAAGTTAGTGGTTATAATGCATCGAATTATCCCAAGTCGTGCTAATTCAGCAATAGATCTATGTGAATCTCCGATCTCATGGTTTTCCAAATATTTCTTAAGAAAATTTTGTTGTTCCGGATAAGTTGGATAAATTTGGCCTATTAATTCTGAATATTTCATTTTAGAGTATTTACTTTTAATAAACCACTCTTCTAAGTTAAAATTATCGATATCAGTATTACCTTCTGCAGCATAAAGCAATCCTGCAGTTTTAAGCATTAATTCCCAAGATGTAGGAACTCCAGCATCTTTTGATACTCCTGCACCTGCAAATAAGATGTATTTTTTTTCTCCCGGTAATGCACTTGCCGCCAATCTAATAGTTGGATCCAAATTAATACCTCATAATTTTGTTGGAAGTTTATTTATAATACTCTTTCACTGTTTAATCTTATAAACTATAAATTTTTGTATTTTTACCATTGCAAATAGACCTAATTTTCAAAGTTGTTTACTATACTTTGGTAATAATCATGTTATTATAAACAAGTCATCTCTTTAAACTTCTAACGAAATTTAGTATAGTAGAATTTTCATTAAAAGTGGGATCAAAATATTAATTAAATATTTAATAGGTGAATATTAATTGAACAAATGATTTTTGGATTTAATTTAACTTATTATGTTGATCATATAATGGTCTTAAAAAATGCATATTATTCGCGCCATATAAATTGCATATTTTATCTGCTGATTCCTTTTCTCCTTTTTCATACAATGTTTCGACAATCTTTATTATATACTCTTTTTTGTATTCTGGATATGTACCATTGCTAATAATCTCAATAAATATGGTAGCAACTTCTTTAGGAGATTTTTCTATACAATTTAACAGATTTTCTACAATAAAGAAATTTAATCTTTTAATATGTTTTGTTGAGAATATAAGCCATTTAAACAGTTCCCCATCAATTTCATCAAAGAACACTAACCATCCAACTAAATCATCAATTACCTCTTGGAAATTATCAGGATTTTGAGATATTAAATCAAAAAGAACTTTCCATATAGGCTTTATTTTAGGCTTAATTAGTTCGTAGTTACCCTTCTTCTGCACTAAAAAAAATCTGATAATTTCAGATAACTGAACTGAATTCTTTCTTTGAATTAATTTAAGAATCAAACTATTTCTATCCGTTAAATTTTCATAATCAAATGAATATGCAGAACAAATCTGATAAACAAGGCTCTTGGTTACTTCTTTATCTTTAAAATCAGTTTTAATTGCTTTATCATAATATCCTTTATCTTTAATTAATTTGTATATTTCTTCATAAATTGGGTTTGCATGATAAATAATATAACCAGCGAATGTTTCTTCCCAATATGCATCTGAAAAAATTTTATCAATATTTTTTATAATCCAATTCTTATCAATATAAGATACAAAACGCAAATATTCACCTAAAACAACTGAAAGCTCTACTGGTGGATTATTCAGCTTTTTTTCGATACATAACTTAATAGAATCATACCATTTCTCCTCATCATCTTTTCTATATAACCTTGCATAGCTCAATGAAAAATTTAACATTGCAAGATAAATTTTACCATTAGGAGAATTCAAAACACTTGTAACTATATCACCCATGGGATACAATTCTGAATCAGTTTTTTCTGCTAATCTAATTAAAATTGTGCTAACTGAGAATAATAGTCCCATTTTAAATGGGTTATCATCATTTCTAGTTTTTTCTAGAATAATATCAGCAATTCTAGCAATTATCCAATCCCTATAATTAATTTCGGAGTATTGCTCTTTCCAAAACGTTTCTTCATAGATGATGCTCTTAATATAATCCAAAATTTCATCCCATTCAAAATCTTTCCCATCACGCAAAGCTTCTAATAATCCATCTAATAATTCATGCTGATTTACCCTAGAAACATTTAAAAAAGGGTTTAAATTTTTCGTGAATTGATCAGGGTTATTTTTAACGCATTCTTTTAGTGAAATTCCAGAATCTTTAAATATTGAATGAACTTCTTTTCGTTCATGTTCATTCAAATATTCGGCAATTTCTTGATTGGATTTTTCGTATAACTCTTTAGGACAAAAGTCTTCAATTGCCTCTAATTTACCAAACCATGTGTCAAAATCAGGATGTTCTAATTTTTCAGGATATTTTTTCTTATATTTCAAGTATACTTGTTGAATTTTACTATTTTCAGATTTTTTAACTGCATCAAGCCATTTTAGCTTCCCTATGGCTTCTAATACCTCTTTTTCTTCATCATTATCCTTGTAATCTTCAGGGACATAATAATCATAATCTTCGATCCACTTAATTAATTTTTCAATTTCTTCATCATTAAAAGAGGTAAAATGATTTTTAAGTAATACGTATATTTCATGCCTTAAACCAGGGGTATTCAAAGGATTAACCTGTAAATTCCAAAATAAATTCTTCAATTTACTATAATGATAGTTTATTAGATAAATACTTAATCTTTTAAATATAGGTGCATCTTCTGTTAATAGATCTGTTATTAAATCCTTTATGTCTTTTGGATTTGATGTTTCATAAATATCTCTTAAAAAATGAACTATTATACAATCATACTTTAACAAAATATTTTGAGGATTATCATCAATAGCTTGTATCCTAAAATAAGGGTTTGAAGCAGTAATTTTTTTAAGTATTTCTAATATTATATTAGCAACATCCAAACCACACAATTTAATAATAGAAGTTTTATATTCCTTTAACGTTTCATTAAGCCAATGTTCATCTACTATCGGTAAAGATCGATACCCCTCAATATGGAAATCAAAGATTATATTCAGTAAATGTAAAATTAAATCACATCGCTGACCCTTAATCAAAGCAGGGAATATATGTTCTTCAATATCAAATTCAGTTACGCGCATGTTACAATTTGGTGATCTAAGAATAGTTCTTATGATTTCTATATGTTTATCTTCTATTCTATCTGCAGGAAAATTACCTATTATCTCTATAACAATTGAATCGATCCAGTTATTATCAATATTGTCATAATTATTGATAATAGAATTTATAATTTCAATTAGAAGGTTAGTAATGTTTTTATTTGGATTTTTTTTATTAATAACAGCAATATTTTTTAAATAAAATAAAGGCAACCACTGAAGATTTGTAGAAGTTATTGGATTATCACGTAACTTATATATATTCGGAACTTTATTTAAATCAAAATATCCCCTATCCTTAAGAGATTTTAACCACCTTGGGGACTTTAAATTAGTAAAAAAATATGTGTATAAAGCATTGTTTTCAAATAAGTTATCTAAAGAATCCAATATGTTTTTAGAGGGTTTTTCAAAACTTAAGATTCTGTCAACACGGTTTAAAAAATTATAATAGGTTCCAATTAGCTCTAATAAGATTTTTTCGTAACTCCTCCAAATTTTTTCACCTTTTGAAGGATCTTTGATTTTTCTTCTTTTCTTATCTAAATGGGCATACTTATGAAATTGTTTAGAAACATCAAACCATTTTACTGCAATTTCAGAATTTAGATCACAATTTAAGGCAGTAAGAATTGATGCTATGTGATCTCCATCAATCATAAGGTTTTCTTTAGTAATTTTCTGTTCTTTTTTAGGAGAAAGGATATCTCTTAATCCATCATCTATTTCTCTAGCACAATGACCTAGCAAATTCGATTTAGTTCTAAAATCATGGGAATTGAATATTCTTACACCATCAAAATAAAAATCAGCAATGTCATCTCTAAAAGATTTAAGACCATTATAAATAGCCATTTGATATGGTTCTAATTTCTCCTTAAATTCTGGCGGAAGTTCTGACATTAATTCACCTTTAATAAAATTTAACTAAATTTTCTAAATTATCAATTAACAGCTTTAACAATCCCTGTTTTATCGGTAATAATAGTTATCACTTGTAAAATTTATTAAAAGTTTTAATCCATTCATCAAAATCATTTAAAATATCATGCATACCTTCAGTTAACAAGTCTTTATGTATCATACTAATAGATTCAGAAACAAATTCCAGTTCTTCTTTCATAAATTTTTTATTCGCCATTTCTTCAGCTAAATCTTTTAATTGTTTTAAAGACTCTGCAACGTCAGTTTTATTTCTTTTTTTAATATTATCTAATGTTATATTCTTTAAAATTGTAATGATATTCTTAAGATCATCACTTAAAAATTTTTTATTTGTTAACTTTAAACTTATATCTCCCAAATATTCAATTATAAATGATTTAATGATATAAAAATCATTTGTGATTGCCCAATCATGTAAATGAGTTAAATATTCTGCACTATCTAAAATTCCCTTAGAATCATTGATTAAGATTTCATCTGTTATATCACGTATGCTATAAAATACTTCCAACCCAATCTTGAACCTTATGACTTTAGATAAATTAGTTGATGATTCAGCAATAGAATAAAGTGAACTAACGATTTCAATAACTGAATCAGATCTTTTTTGAGCAATATCAATCCCAAAATTACAGTTATATTGTATTATTGTCATTATTAGATTCTCAATTTCATCATCCGACAATTCACTTTTATTAATTCGTTCATCCATAAACAAAAAGGCGATTTTGTTAAGATTTTCAGTTAAAATTAATATAATCGATTTTTCTGAATCAATTTCTTCTATATAAGGGTATATACCTATTTTTAAATCAAAATTCCCTTTTTTCAACGCTTCATGAGCAATATATACGTAAGTTTCCAAAATATTAATAATTAAGTCTTTTGCATTAGAAACTTCATTTTTAGTTTTGAGTGGATTAAAAATCCATATCCTGCAAAGTTCATCACTAGTTAAACTTAAAATAGAAAGTACTTCATCTAATAACTCAGGATATTCATTAATTGTATAGGTTGAGATATTCCTCAATGAAAGAATTTCCTGTTTTATTTGCCTAAATAAACCGTCATTAATTAATTTTGGAATTAAATTCCCTAAGGCCAATTGAACATTTTGCCTTGTGTTCCATAACTGATTTTCAATTGAAACTACCCAAAAACTATTTAATAAATTTAATACTTTGTAAATATTAAAAAAATTATCCATTTTTTCATAACTATTTTTGTAATCCCTAAGATATCTGTCAAGATCTGAATAATTCATAGAGTATATATTATAAATATTCTTAATTTCATTGTTATTTACTCTTTCAATTAATTCATGCAGTAATCTTTTAAAATCTGATATTAAATGTACCCTAATTAACTCAAATTCAGCACACGAACAGGAATTGGGGATGTCTTGATAAAAACTTATCAGAAAGGTAAAATTATTGATTTTTTGGGAAATTAAGAAGCCTATTCGGAATACAATATAATGTAGTTTACTTAATGATTTAGAATCTTTATAATCAATTGTGATATCCCTAACAACCTCCAAATGATCTAAAAAATAATTTAAAACAGGTTTTCCATTCTTCTTGTTGATAACATTTGTTTCGAAATCTAAAAAAATATTTCCTAAAAGTACTAATCCTTCATCAGCGGTTTCAGTATGGTTGTTTTTTATAGCACCAACAATTATTTCAATAAAAGGGATTAATGGATCATCTTTTGAAGGAAATTTACGAAGATCAGTGAAATTACCCGCTACATACGGTGTCTCTTTATATTTTGTTACTTTTGAAATTAAATCTTCATTTATCTTGCTAAATATTATCTTTAACACTTCTTCTGGCTGTAATATTCGTGTTATATACAATAAATAAGGAACTAAAACCAACAATGATGCTATAGTAATCCAAATTAAAAAATTAAAAACCATTATCAAATGATTTGGATTATACTCAACATAAAATGGGGCAAGTAAACTAAATATAATCGCAAATAAGTACATTATCATTAAAACCCATAATGCATAGTTTTTTATATCAAAGAAAATCTTTAATACTCTTGTACTATAATTTTGTGAAAAAATCTGTACTGAAACTAGAGTTAGAGCTATGACAATGGCTAAAATAGAGGCCAATCCCTGAAATATGGTGCTAGAAATAGATCTAAAATCATTAAGTTGAATAAAAAGGGGGAAGTAATAAAGGATTCCTAAAAATAGTAAAATAACAGTGAGATAACCTATTATAATTTTTTTAGTTTTGAGATAGAAAAAAATTCTCCTAATTGTAAGATTGAAATATTTCAATATAATCTCCCCCTACAAAATTCACAAACTAGGTTTATTAATTATAAAAACTTGGAATTCTCATTATTATTCTCCAAACTCCTCATAAAGCAAATCAAACAAAGCCAATTTCAGTTTTTCCCTAAGTTTATCATTATCAACAACCCGTTTATAGAACTCCATGTTACTGTTTAAAAGCCCTGTCATTTCCTGGTTGAAATACTTATCAAACACAGCTTTAACATTCTCAGGAGAATTATGTTCCATTTTCTTAACTAAATCATCATTACCAAGTAAATTAGCCTTCACTCTTTCCAAAAATACTCGATCATCATCTGTAAATTCAGTGCCAAAAGCATCATTCAAGTCCTTAATGATCTCAGATAATTTGGCCTGTTCATCTGGTGGATAAACAGCTGCTCCATTAGAAGCTGGCTTTAACTCACCATCACTTTCCAGTTGAATGGATATCTCATCTTTATCTAGGATTTTATAGGAGTCCATATCCACATCTTCTAAGACATTAAACGGTAAAGGATCGTTAATAGTAGGAAGTTTCTTATTCAGGAATTTGTTGAAAATAAAGAGTTTCTCCAGATTAACATCACTGAAAGGGATCAGCTGGGATAAGAATGAATAAATATTCTGGTAACGTCTAAGAGTTTTCTTAAAACCAATCTGATCTTCTTTTTCGAGTTTTTTAAAGTCATTGACAACTGGACTTAAAATATTATGAAGTTCAGGCTGTGTCTCTCCTTTTCTATAAGCAATAACAAAAGTATCCACATCATCCTGGTCAAAAACATGATAATCAATCAATTTATCCCATAATTCATATAATTTATGGGGATCAGTTGCTTCAGTTAAAAAAGTAGTTTCATAGTATGGTTTGAATGCCTTCTGGATAGTTTCGGTCTTATTGGCAAAATCCAAAATTAAAGTGTCAGTCTTATGAGGTCGGTATATCCGATTTACCCTGCTTAAAGTCTGCACAGCGGCAATTCCATTTAAAGATTTATCTACATACATGGTGTGTAATAAAGGCTGATCAAAGCCTGTTTGATATTTATTAGCCACAATAAGAATCCTGTAAGGATCTTCCACGAAAGCATTTTCAATAGTCTTTTTCGGTGGCAAGTCATTCATGGAGTTCTCAGTATATTCCTGTTCATCATGCTTAACCGTGCCAGTGAATGCCACTAATGTCTTAATGGGATAACCGTTCTTTTTGATATAATTATCAAAGGCCTGTTTATAAAACACAGCATGTAATCGGGATCTGGTGACTACCATGGCCCTGGCTCGACCTTTGATTTTGTTTTGGGTGGAGTTCATGAAGTGATCTAGCATGATCTCGGTTTTCATAAGGATAGCATGGGGATGTTTTTCCACAAAATTCCGGAGTAAACGTTTAGCTTTTCTTTCTTCAAACTTAGGGTCATCTTCTATAGTTTTAACAAGTTTAAAGTAAGTTGGATAGGTAAGATAATGCTTTAAAACATCTAAAATGAAACCTTCATCAATGGCCTGTTTCATGGTATAGGTATGGAAAGGTTCAAACTCACCTATTTCATTCATGGTCCCGAACATCTCTAGAGTCTTTGCCTTGGGTGTGGCGGTAAATGCAAAGAAACTGATATTATCCAAGTTACGGAATGATTCAAGCTCCTTTAAAATCTCTTCTTCAACCTCATCATCCACATCATCCAGGAACTCGGCCTCTTTCAGACTGTTTGTACTTAGAACCTGTTTCATCTTTCGGGCCATGGTACCAGTCTGGCTGGAGTGGGCCTCATCAATGATCACTGCATATTTCCTGGTGGGCATTTCACTTACTTCTTCCAGGATGTATGGGAATTTGTGGAGGGTAGTTACCACAATGTTACTTCCGGTCTTCAGGGCTTCACCTAACTGATGAGCATCTTTATCAATGACTTCCACCACTCCTTTGGTCTTTTCAATGGCTTTAACCTGAACCTGCAGCTGTTGATCAATTACCCTACGATCAGAGACCACAACCACCATATCATATACTCTGTCATCCCGGCTGTTGAATTTATTTACCAGGCCATGGGCCAGCCAGGCAATGGTTTTAGTTTTGCCACTACCCGCACTGTGTTCGATGAGGTAATTTCGACCGGGGGAAGAATCTGCCAACAACCGATTTACGCAGTCCAGCTGATGATATCTGGGGAATATGGGAATTTCTTTTTTATCATCTTCTTCAATGTAAATGAAATTGGATATTAATTTAGAAAGCTTATTCTTCTGTAATATGTCATTATAGAGGTAACATGTATTGTAATCGTTTTTAACAACGGGATTTTCAAGATCTTTGTTGAAGGGTAAAAATAGGGTTTTGTGTCCTTCCAGTTTAGTGCTCATGAAAATCATTTCATTGCTCATGGCAAAATGAACCAGACAACGCTTAAAAATCTTCTCCCGTGGGTCCCGATCCTTTCTATATTGTTCCATTGCCCTTTCTACACCTTGAGAAAAAGTATCTTTTAACTCGATTGTTGAAATAGGCAGACCATTTATAAAAATAGTTAAATCAATACGGTTTCCATTTTCCTTGTCCTGATATTCCAGTTCATCAATAACTGAGAAAATATTCCCTTCATATTTCAGGAAAAGATCAGGATTTTTACTATTATTTGGCTGAGGATAAAAAAGATCAAAATAGCAGCTTGCATCTTTAAATCCATTCCTTAAAACGTGAATAGTGCCTTTGTTGTCAATTTCAGACACTAAACGAAAGAAGAACTTCTGTTCTGCCTTACTACCATAAATCTTCTGCCATTTTTCCCATTCTTTAAGTTGAGTATTTTGAATAAATTTTAAGGTTAATTCGGGATCTAGACATGATGATTTTTCATAGTGCTGGTGAGTGTTTCGCCTTAAGTAGCCTGTGCTTTCCAGATGGACAATAATATCTTCTTGGAAACGTTTTTCAGAAGTATTAGCGGTCATACAGCCACCTCTCGAACATCCACCTTACCTGTTACCACATGATGAATTAGGGATTTTTTGTATTCTTCAATGAGATTGATCTTATTTTGAATTTTTTCGATTGTTTCATTGATTTTTGAGGTTTTTCTATCTAAAAATTCTGTTATTTCTTTTTGTTCTTCTTTGGAAGGGTGAGGTATTTTTATATTACCAATCGTCTCAGTATTAAGGTTCAGTTGGGTACCCAACTTTCCCAACCCTTGAAACGCTTGCCCTCCAATGAATATATAATATAAGTATTCTGGATCTAATTTTAGGCCTTGGAAATAAACAAATCCGTCGTGAATACAACATTTTATTTTAGTTATTATAGGTTTTCCAACGCTTCCTGCTATTGAAATAAAGAGTTCATTAGGTTCTAAAGGAACACTGAATGACTTTCCAAGTATCGACAATTTTTCTGTTGTATTATAAAGATATTTTGAACTAGCAGTAACATCTGCAATTCTTACCCAAGAGTATTCACCTTCTTCATCGAAATATTTAGGATCATCTATTGGTCTAGGAGAGGCTCCTCTTCTGACTACCGAAAAAGTCTTAATTTTTCTAGATTCCCATATTTCAGGTATCTCGCCAATCCATTCCACCCCTGAATCCTTCATCTTCACCGTAGGATCCAGACCCTTGGTCACCACATGATTTATCAGAGCTGTTCTTTTTTCCTTTAGAAGTTCAATAAGACGGGCATCCTTCTCTATTGTTAAATCGATTTCTGAAATTTTTTTATCTAAAAAAGATGAGATTTTATTCTGTGTTTCAATATCTGGATACCAAATAGGCAAATTGGCCAAATCACTAGAATTTATTGCAGGGTAAGCTATTCCTTTAGAATAAGCAACAATTGTTTGGACAAATAAGTCACTGCTTACTAAATAATATAAATAACGGGGAAAAATATTTTTATGAGGATTTAAGACGCTAAAACCTGTCGAAACAATGAAATTTTTAGGAATATCATCCAAATAAGCAATCGCTTTAAGATATGTTCTCACAGTAGAAATAATTGTATTTTGACTCTTTGGAATCCTTCTAGCCCTACTTGGAGCATCTTCAAACCTCATTAAATCCGTGTTAATAATTTCTCCATTTTTTGAAACATTTGAAATGTCTAAATAAAAAAATTCAAAATCAAGATCGTAATTTTCTGGGAGGGAATCCAAGTTTATCTCTGAATTAAATTTTAACTTTTCAACATTCCAACCCTCAGGAATTTCACCTATCCATTCCACCCCAGAATCAGTATACTCCAGATACGGTTTAAGCTTCATCCAAGTCCTCCTTTATAAGTTCCTGGATCTCTGCTGTGACCTTCTTTATATCAGTCTCAATCTCTTCTAACGGTCTTGATGGCTGATACTGGTAGAAGTACTGGGTGAAGTTTATCTCATAACCGATCTTATCCTTCTTACGGTCCATCCATGCATCCGAATAGTAAGGTAGGACTTCCCTTTGGAAGTATTCATCAATATCTTCTTTGAGAGGGATCTTTTCTGTGTCTCTTAATTTACCATCAGGTTTTTTATTCCCTTTATTATCAGTAACATAAATAGCATTAGCATCATGCTCAGATAAGGCTATGATAATGTTTTTAATAAAAGAGGGGGAAAGATTAAACCTTTTTAATGCTGTTTTAACACGATCTTCAAATTCATCCCAATTATCATAAGGAACATCAATCTTTTGGAGGGCAGAGATGATCTCATTCTGTAGTTGCTTACCTTCCTTCTCCTCCTTGAGTTTCACTACAGGATCTTTGCTCTTGCTTTCTGCTAACTTATTAAAAGCATTAAAACCATACAAATTCTCCAGCCGTTCTTTATTTACTTCATAGTTCAGCTGCAGGGGCCTTTCTACAGTTACTTTGGTGTAGCCGAAGTCCTCATTATCAAAGATTTTTATCTTATCATTATCACGGAAATTATTGTAAAGTGAAAGAATATCATCAATATCTTCAGCAGATAACTGATGTCTCTTGTTTCCTAAACTCTTCCTCATTTTCACATATTTAGTGGAAGCATCTACCAGTTGTATTTTACCTACACGTTCAGTGGGTTTTTCATTGGTCAAAACCCAAATGTAAGTTCTGATACCTGTGTTGTAAAATAGTTGGTCAGGTAACCCAATTATGGATTCCAGATAATCGTTTTCAATGATCCATTTCCGTATATCACTTTCTCCAGAACCAGCATCACCCGTGAAAAGTGGAGAACCATTGGTAATTACTGCAATCCGAGACTTTTCATTTTCTTTCATCTTAGAGATCATATGCTCTAAAAATAATAATTGTCCATCATTTATCCGAGGTAATCCAGCTCCGAAACGACCATTAAAACCACGAGTAGCTTCTTCCTTAACAACTTCTCTATCTTGCTCCCATTTCCTACCATAGGGTGGATTGGAGATCATGAAGTCAAATTGGTCATCAGGTAACAGATCATTGGATAATGTACTGGAAGGGCCTTCGATCTTTGCGAATTTTTCGCCCTTGATGAGCATGTCTGATTTACAAATAGCGTAAATCTCTTCATTTACTTCTTGACCATACAAAACAACCTCAACTGAGTCGTTTAATTCATTGATGAAGTTTTTACAACTGGTCAACATACCCCCAGTTCCACAGGCCGGATCGTAGATCTTCTTAATCAGATTCTTCTTTTGAAGGTGGACCCCATTTTCAATGAAAATAAGATTAGTCATTAATTTAACAACATCACGGGGTGTGAAGTGCTCTCCTGCTTCTTCATTGGATTGCTCAGAGAATTTTCGTATAAGTTCCTCAAATATGGTTCCCATTTCATGGTTGGAAACCTTATCTGGGTGTAAATCCACCTTGGATTCTGAGAACTTTTTCATCAATAAAAATAGTAATTTAGCCTTGGACAAGCGATTGATATGGTTTTTAATGTAAAAATTATCAAAAATATCTTGGACATTAGAGCTGAAAGAGTCCAAATAATGCATTAAATTTTCTTCTATATGATCAGGGTCAGCAATGAGGGATTTAAAATCATATTTAGAGTAATTATAAAATCCTAATGGTTTACCATCTTTATCAACGGCAGCTGTATTGAGAACATATTCCAAATTACCCATGGAATCTTTATAAGTGTTGTATTTATCGATTACATCCTGCTTTGAATATTCCAATACACTATCAAATCGTTTAAGAACTGTAAAAGGTAAAATAACTTTTTGGTATTCGTTTCGTTTGTATGCTCCGCGTAGAAGGTTTGCTAGGTCCATTATGAATGTTACTTTTTCTTGGAAATTGTTGCTCATTGTATCCCCCTAATTGACATTTATTATAGGAACCATTTTACTAATCAATATTGTTGTTAAAAAAGTTAATATGTTCTGAATAATTTTTCATGAATAAAGTAGATCAGGTTTAGTTACTCCTCATTAATACAATAAATACTTTAATGAGAATATTACCTAAGAATTAGCAAAAAGAGCCATAATTTCAGATTTGAAAGCTAAAATTATTTGAACTATTGTTAAAGTTAAAACTAAAAATGACAAAATGTATACTTTATTCTGCATATTCTTAGAATACTCGACGTTTTTAAGACCTAAAACTACATTAAAATGTTTATTAAATGTATTGATTAATTCATCAACGTTTTTTATCTTTTCAGATATTTGTTCCATCAATGAAGCATTAAGATCATATTTTGAATCATCAATTAGTTTGAAACCATTATTTTCAGGTCGAATGAGTTTAAATTCAGTTTTAAATAGTTCAAACTGAAAAATTGACTTTGATATTATTTTCCTGGTTTTAAGAACATCTTCAAGTTGATTATTTTGCAAATTTCCAATTTCTTCTGAAAGGATAGAACCAAATTTTGCGACAGTTTGCTCCTGAATCTGAAGCCATCTACTAAATGCCACGGATTTAAATGAAATGAAATCCAGTTCATGACTAGAATCTTTATCTACATTAATAAATATAAAGCTATTAGAAAAACTTTGCTCATTTGAATTTTCATTAAGAAACAGGAATGAATCATCTTTATTATTTAATTTAAAGCAGTTATACTCAGAGATATACGTTCGAAAACAACCTAAAAATCCATGATAATTATGTGCCCATTGAAGTAGATCTTCTTTTTCTTTTGGGTAATCAAGAGAATAAATCTCAATACTTGGAACAATATCAGAGTCTGTTGGAGATAATTCAAAGAAAACTCCCTTGAAATATTCTGAAAAGAAATTTATGACTTCTTTTTTGAGAGATGATCTAAAATTCGTTATTTCTTCAGTTTTAACACTTTTTGGACCGGAATGTGTAGATGTAGTAAATGCTAAAAATCTTTGATTGGGAATTTCATTAGGAAGATCACTATAAACTATTTTTGAGTCATGATATTTGTATATTATTTCATTTAATTTTTCAGAAACGTTATTATCATAATATGCATGAATTTTTAACATTACCATTGAAGGTAATACATCATGTAAATATACTTTTATAAATTTAATATGGGATCCCAGATCAATATCCATGGAAATAATTGGTATATCTTCAATATTAGAATTAGAAATTATTGGAAGCCTAGTCCAACCACCAAAAGATAATTTATTTTTATCAAAAATTTCATGATAATTTAATTCTTCTTGTGAATTTTCATATAATTTATCCAACCCTTTAATTAAGTCACTAAACTTCTCCTGATTGAATAATTCTAATAAGATAATGGAATCGTAATTTATTTTTTCTTTATTTGGAAGAAAACATCGTTCATTTCTTTCTTTATCATATTTTTTTACTAAATCTTCCTGTTCTTTTTCTTCTTCAATTGATTCTTCGTGTTTTTTTCGTAAATCTTCTATTTTATCTTTTTTATTCGTAAGATCACCATCTATCAATCAATTAAATAATCTACCAATGTTATTTTGGTGAAAAAAGTGTCCGATAAGTCCGATATATGTCCGATATCTGCCGTTAAGTCCGATATCAAGAAAGTTCATATCTCCTTCCTTTTTTCTCCCCAATTGCTATAATAAGTTTTTTATCCACTAAATCAGCTAAATATCGCCTAAGAGTACGTTCATTTATACCTGGAGAAATACGTAAGAAATCAGACATAGTTAAAGAGCTATGTTCTTGTATATAAGACACAGCCTGGATTTGACTATTGTTAAGACCTAAACTCTTCAAATATTCTTTATCATATACATTTTTCTGCATATAAACAGAAAATCCGCCGAATTCTTCCATAAAATCAGGTTCTGAGAGCCCTGCATTTTTTAAGGATTTTGTCATCTGACGTATACCTGATCCATGGACTTCAACCAGACCGGCCTTGAAAAACATTTCTGCAATTAAGGGATTTCGGGTTGAAGATGGATGGGGTTGTTTAAGTTTTTCAATAGTCATTCCACCATAGAGTTCTCCAGGGTTAAAGAACCAGATTTTATCATCAAATATTTTGATTTGGGTCTGGATTGCATATTTAAAATAGTCCCGGTGTACTATAGAGTTTATAAGAGCTTCGCGTATGGCTTCAAGGGGATAATCCCAAACTTCATCACGGGTTAATTTACCTTTTATTTCAAATTTTACATTTAAAGAAGTTTTGATGGCTTCTTCAGCTTCTTCAGCCTGCTTAAACAAATTTCCTGTAACTCGCCTATCGGAAACACTGATTTCATCTTTGAATCTTAACACCCTAACCAGTGCATTGGTGAAATATTTCTGAGGATCCCGACCAAAAAGGATTATAGCTGCATTAGTTAACTTACCCTCAACTAAAAGGTTCAATCTAAGGAGTATTTCAAATATATCCTCAGTATCATCTGTAACCAATCTGCCTTTCTTTACAGCTCTTCTGATGAATCTCTGAAAAGACTCCTCATCTATTTCATCCAGACTATATTCACTGGTCAGGCCATCCCAGTTACTTCCACGTAAAAAGAAATCCCGTAATTCATCTCCCAAAATTCCAGTAGTTGTGCTTCCAACTCTTTTATAGTACTTTCCATTGTATGAAATTGGATTAGGGCTTTTTTCAACATTTATTCTTAAAATCTTCTTCCCTTCCCAGTCAAAACAGGAAATTGAAGGGTGAATTCCCATTTTATCCATTATTTTATTGGTGATGGTCCGGACTGGTTCATCACTACAATCAAAACCAGCTATATTTCCACTATCAGAGATCCCACAGAACAGGGTCCCACCATGAGTGTTGGAAAATGCAGATACAGTCTTGAATCCATTTTCATTCATGGATTTTTTAAATTCTACTGTAATTCCTTCCCCTTCTTCTAAGATCTTAGAAAAATTCATTTAAAAGCTCCAATTTAATTAAATCTCTCAGTAATTTTTATTTCTTTGAGTTTATATTGCTTTTCATCAGTTATAATAATCACACTTGAACCCCATATTTATTATTTTCGATTTTATTTTTAATACTTATCTTTATATCCTAATAGCCTATATGGGATAATAGTCTTTGTAATAATAAGTAAAGGTGAAGTAAGATGACAATAGGAGTATCAAAAAAAGATGCAATCCACGCCATAAAAGAGGTGGAAAGGGACCATACGATCCCCAGCAAAAGTGTTTTTAGCCAGAAAATATTTTTGGACAGAGTTCTATTTCATAAACTCAAGTTAATGGGCTTTGTAAATGAAAAACCACCAGCTACTATTCTAAGAAGTGCCACTGTCAATTTTATCCGTGAATTTGAGGGTAAAAATGGACACTTGGTGCAGCTTGCCAGGAATAAAATAATTAAAAGCAATAAATTCCAACCGAAACCTAAAGTTAATATTTATTCACTTCCGGAGGCCTAAAAATGTTAACCGGCATGATTTTATCTGATATCGTTATTGTAAAGCAATACTTAGAAGAAATCGATGCAATATCCTCAAAATACAACGTTAAAAGAGATGAGGTCATCGATGTCGTGGACAAAATACATGACATAAAGGTACCTGTAGTTACAGTTGTCCCTTAATAAAGAGAATAGGGGTAAAAGGCCATGAGTGTTAGAGCACTTATGACCTGTGATTAACCTGAATTAACAGATTAACCCCCTATCAGCATGGTCTATTCTGTTAATTCTACACTATAAAGTTTTTCACATGAACCCCCTTCTAATTCATAAAATAGTGGGGTGAATAAGATGAGTGAATTTATTTCTAAATTAAAAAGAATCTATGAAGAAGAAAAGGACCTTCCCAACCCTCCCAGCTACTTAAATGACATAAAGGAAATCTTAAACATAGAAAAACTTTTAAACAAAGATTAAGCGGCACTACTCGGAGATATTAAATGACCTGGACAACCGCAGATGTGTTTATCCATTATCTGCATGCTGGAGGAATACCTCAAATATACTTTTTATCAACATGGACCCTAGGTTTGCGTGAGTGCAACCCTGGACCCGTGCATAGTGATTTGCCTCATCATGATGATAAAAATAAAAAAAGGCCATTCATTGATTTAATTAGAAAAATCACATTAAAATATTATTTTTTTCTATTTTTAAGATTTATTCATTCTATTTTAACTGAAATATCCTGTTATAATATATTAATAATTATAATATATGATATTAAAAAATTTAATTTTAATTTTAAACAACATATATCCGCCACCAATTGCCCCCAAGTCATGTCGATTAAACATGACTTGACACCAATTGACACCAATTTTTTCCATGGGGGGATCTAATTTGTCCATTAGATTTTATCCTAGGATCCCAGATGAAAGTGTGGTAAAGCTCTATAAACAAAAAGTTGAAGAAAAACACGGCAGATTATTTGCTTCTTTAGGTGAAGAGACAGAACAGGCATTGAAATTGCATTTAATGATAAAATTTGAAGTTGATTTTCCTGATGATCTCCGGTTGGAACAGCTTCTGGACCGGTACCTGGGAGTCGCACACACACGAGACCAGTATAACAACATGGAAAATAATGGAGATCTATCTACACAAACACAACCAGAAAACTGTAAAACTAAAAAGGAACGAGCTTATTTTGCCATGAACTACCTTAAAAGGAATCATTTGGAACAGATAACCCACCATGATTATACCCTAGCCACTACTAAACTATTCGGGCAATCAGATTATAGAACCATCAAATCAAACCTGGAAATCTTAGTAAATATTAAGGAACTTACTAAAGTACCCATGAGAAATATTGGTAAAAGGAACAGACATAAACAGCTTTACAGATTTAAGGATAATGAGATCTATAATAAATATAACAAAACTAAATCACTTCAAGAATTCACTAGAACCTTCAAAGAACGCTTTAAAGATAGGTCCCAGGTTACTTTGACTGAGATTAAAATATTTTTAGAAGAGGATTATATTATAACAGACTCCCAGTTTGTGGAAGAAAGGGCTGATCTACTGAAACAGGAGGGGATTATAAAAAAATATGCGATAAATCCGGAAAATACTGTTTTTAATTTTTGTTAAATTAATATTATTCTCTTTCAATTTAACGATAATTTAACTGAATTAAAATCTTTATTGATTTTCGAATCAAATTAGATTAAAATATAAAAATTTTAATAACAACGTTGTTAAATAATTCAATTGGCTATACATATATGTTTTATTGAATTTACTTTAGATTTTGTATCGACACATTTCAGAGAAAGGTTTCCCCGTAAAGTATTCGCTTTATGAGTTCCGGAACTGCAAAGGCAAAATAACCGTTTGTGTGATACAGTTGCGGGATGAAGAAGGAAATAAAAGAATTAAAAAGTGAGATTTAAGGGTTATTTTTTTCGTTTCACCTATAACTAAACATGTCCCCTAGGGATGTATTAATACTAAAAATGTAAGAGGTGATTATTATGGATTTTAGTATAGATTTGGAAGGAATCATTTTACAAAAAGCCAAACAATTAGGCATATCTATTAATTATACTGATGTTCATGAGCTTTTACGGAAATATATTAATATTAAGACTAAACTCATCGATAATAACCCTCGAAAAGTTTTTTATTCTTCGGAATTACAGTCTAAAATTCTAAATGAACCGTATTTCAATGTGTTAAAAAAAATTGAGAAAAAGTTTGAAGAGGGAGATGATATTAACCCTTATTTAAGTAGGCAGTCCCTTAAACCAGATAGTCAAGATGGTTTATTGAATGACTGGGGGATACACCATTTACATTTAAGTGATACTAAAAGAAGTCCAAATGACCAATTTTATTCTAGATCGGATTATTTACTTATGGTTATAGTTGGAAATGATTTTGTGTGTTTTTTAGATGTTCGTCCACATTCTGAATCTAATCCTAATAATCCTAATTATCCTTTATGGGTACGTAATGAGTTATTGGAAATAATACAAAAAAATTGGGAAAAATTGTTAGAGCCATATGAATATAAAGGACAAAAACCTCTAAAAAAATATACTGAGGAAGAACATTTTGAATTACGTGATGCCGGACTTATAGTAGATGCTGTTGTCGGTGATAAGGTTTATGCTCCCATGGGTGGTGGTGTAAGTACAGCACGTACGGGATTATCCCAAACGCTCTATGCTGATAGAATATTAAATACAATTTGCGATGCTCAAATAAAAATAAAAAATAATCCTGAAGAAATAAAAAGCCGGATGAAAAAATCGGGAATATTACCATCAGAAAAACTTGAATTCATTTTAATGGATGATCCAAAACATGGGCTTATTTGCGTGGAAACAAATGTAAATTGGGGTTATCCTTTAAATATTAAACTATAAATTAATGAGGGGACACTATGCCCAAATATTTTATTCTTTTTTCAACCCAAAATTTTTTAACAATTTATGAAAATAATGCATTTGAAATAAACTTTAAAGATATGAACTTTAAATTTCGTCAAATTTTGGGTTCAGAAGATAAATTACTTGCTGATTCAAACATAGGCTGGTTAATAGAAGTAGAAATAACTGAAATAGATTTTAATAATGCTATAGCTAAAGCTGGAGAAGTTTTAGAGTTTTTACTTTCCATGTGTAGTTTAGAAACTGGACTTCCAATCCAACGTTCAAAGATAATACTAATTTATGATATTAGTGAAGGTATTCGAGAAAGGTTCTTCCGACAATATCTTTGGGATTTACCTCTTTTCGTGAAAGGAGCAGAAGTAAAATTCGACTCATTTTTCCCAAATGTGCAAAAAATATATGAATTTATCCATAGCTCTGAAACTTTAAAATATAAACATAGAGTTTATAGGGCCGTGCGTTGGTTTAGAAAAGGTATAACAACTTCTGACCCTTTAGATCAATTTCTTTTCTTTTGGCATGGATTAGAATCTCTAAATTCACCATTAGCTGAATATTATGGAAAAGACAAAAAGATAGAGAAAAAAATGAATAAAAAATGTCCAAATTGCGGTGAAAAGTACACGATTCTTGTCGACGGGGGAATTGAATCATTATATAAAGATATGGAAATTGCTAACAATTATAGAAAAGAAATAAAAGATATTAGAAATGGAATCTCTCATGGTTTTGAGGATAATTTTCCATTAAGTGAACGTGCACGGAAAATGCTTCCATTAATGGCTAAAATTTTGTGTAAAGCTATTTCAAACATTACAGCAATAAATATTGGCATTGAAACATTCGAAAATTTAAAATGCGTGGATTTTTTTAAAATAAATGATTTTTTGTACGTTGAAGGTAAAATTAAAGAAGAAGATTTATCAAAAATTGGAATAGGAGGATATTACCCATATTTTGAGTTAGATATAGAAAATAATATAATTACCCCTATTCCTTTCATTGGTTGTAATTTTGAATTTGAAGAAGTTTTTGCAATAGGTAAGATTAAACTTAAAAAAATCAACGAGATAGGAAGTTTTTCACTGGAAATAGAAATATAAATAGGGGAATAAATTTGATGTACTTTGGTTATATAAATTTTTTGACAAAGATTTTCCATAATCTTGTGAAACAGAGGAAATTTTAGGGGGTAAATATGAGTTCACCTGCATCTCTTGAAGAAACACTACTTTATAAAAAGCTAAAGGAACTAGCTCAAGAAGAAGGATTAAATCGAAATGAAGAAGTTAACCGCCTGAAAGCTCTAACTTTGGTTAATGAGGTCTGTTCTGATGCTATGGTCAAGATGAAGACCGTAATTAAACTTTTTGATGAATATACGCTTCATGATGAAGTTCATTTAGTTAATGTAACTCATATAATGGGTATTTTATTAGAAGAATCAGATTCAATTGATAATTTAAACTATATCGAAATTACGATTTTAATTTTATCAGCTTACTTACATGATATTGGTATGGCTTCACCAAGAGATAAATTGGAAGAAATAAAAGGATCAGATGAGTTCAAATTGTTTAGGGAAAAACGAAAAGCAGAATTAATGGGATTAAAAGAATTTGAAGAGCTTTTAAATTCAGTAACAGATGAAGACGAAAAAAAATCAATAATAATGGCTATAGCAAGCATAGAACAAAGCTTTTTAACAGATTTTATTAGAGGATTCCATGGAGACATAGGTGCAGAATATATAGTTAATAAATGGGAAAGTGAGGAAATTTGGAAATTAGAAGGTCATAATATAGCAAAAATTGTATCATTAGTCTGTAAATCACATTCTATACGTGCTGAACAATTAGTATTGGAATATAAAGAGGATTACCCTTTTGATAAAATAGTTGGTGATATACCAGTTAACCTACTTTATTGTTCATTAATATTAAGACTTGCAGACATACTTGATTTTGATAGAGAAAGGACTCCTGACGTACTTTTCGAAAATATATCTCCACATAATGAAATAAGTGTCAAAGAATGGAATAAACATAAATCTGTAGTGGGATGGAAAATATCTGATGAAATATTATTTGAATGTGAATGTACGCATCCAGTTTATGAAAAAACTCTTCGTAAGTTTTTAGATTACATAGATTCTGAATTAAAATCTTGTCTTTTAATAATTAAAGATTTTCCACAAAGGGATGGAATTGCAGAACGTTATAAATTAGAAGTACCCCCAATTGTTACTCGTTCACGGATTTCTGCTAAAGATAATTCTTATTCCTATTTCGATTTGGAATTTTCACTTTCACATGATGAGATTATGAAATTACTAATGGATATGGATTTATGGGGCGGAACATCCCTATGTGTTAGGGAATTAATTCAAAATGCTTATGATGCAATAAGACATCGAAAAGCTAAAGAAGAAGCAAAAGGCAATCAATGGAATAATGGGAAAATAACACTTATACAAAGGTTAAATAATGAGGGTAAGTTGGAATTAGTATGTAAAGATAATGGTATAGGTATGGATGAACATATTCTAGAAAACTATTTCTTTAAAGTTGGTAGAAGTTATTATTGTTCGCCTGAATTTGAACAAGAGCGTGGAGGATTAAGAGGAAAGAATGTAGATTTTGACCCGATTAGTCAATTTGGAATTGGCGTTTTATCAACTTTTATGATCGGTGAATCTTTAAAAATTCGAACGGAAAGATATTTAGGATCATATGAAAGGGGTAAACCTTTAGAAGTTGAAGTTAGTGGATTTTCAAGAATGGTTGTAATAAAGGAGTTAGTTAGTGAACCAAACCCTGGAACAGAGATTACAGCAACAGGAAAAAAATTAAGCAAAGAAGAAATTACTAATGATTATTTAGACCCTTTACAACTTTTAGGTGCTGCTCAATATTATGCTATTGCTCTTGATATACCTATAAATGTTATAATAGAACATCCATTCAATCCTTGTAATTTAGTTATTGAACCTCGAAACCGTCCATTAAGATTAAAAACGGAATTTGAAAAAGTGATACCTCCAGATTATGTTCATACTATTGAAAAAGATGTATCTTCGCTTTCTAATGAATATGAAGGAACTATTAGAATGTCTTTTCTAAAAAATGGTAATGGAAGACTTTGTATGGAAAATGAATGGGGTAAATGGGATAAAAAGTCTGTAGGTAATGGTGTAAGCATTGGGATAACATGCTTGTCTGATAGTAATAGAAAAATTGATCACAGTCCTTTAAGTTGTATAGATGTAATAGCTCAAGATGGAATTGTTATTTGTGGGGATAGAAATTATAATTTGCATTTTTGGGGCTCTACTTATAATGGTATTCAACTTCAGTTCCCCGGCAGTTGTTTTGTTAATATTACAGGATCTAAAAAGCTTCCTTTAAAACCTAATCGGGAACCCAATAGGGGTATATTCCGCGATTCGAGCAAAGAACATGCAAAATGGAGCACATTTAGATCGGAACTTAAAAGCCTAAGTAGAACAATACTTGCAGATATATCAATGGATGAAGAACTCCGTCCTGATCCGGAAGATTTTTGGAAAATAGTTGGATTATATGAACTTTTGCCGTATGAATTATCTAAGCGTCAAGCTTATGAACATGTTCCTTTTCCGTATATAAAAGATAATAGTCTAAATTGGATGACTTTAAATGAAATGCAGTCATTTGGATTGGAATATGTCTCATTAAGTCAATACCCACCAATACCTCATGAAAATACAGCTTACATCCCTTTTAATAATAACAGGTTTTATCCTAAATTATTACATTTAGGATATGACCTATGGGATCCTAAAACTTTTAAAGAGTCACTTATATCAATTATAAGGGCTTCGACAATATTAAGACTAGAAAATAATGAAGTATTATATGAAATTAATCCATTAGCGACTTCTTTTGAAAAACTAAATGAAACAAATGAATTCCATCTTCAACATTATGGAAAAGAAATTGAAAGTTATTTATACTTGTTTTTCAACTCAACAAAAGGAATAAACTTTTCACATCCTGCTGTACAATTTGTTTTAAATAATCGAGGTGATAAGTTTTATAAAGATTTTATTTCAGGAATGGAAATTCTCTTTAAAAATTTAATTGATGATGATTATTTATTTTATGGAAAACAACAAGGATACACTCAAAATCGAGTTAAATCAATCATGAGGTTCTGGAATAAATTTAATTGGGATTTACTACCTGAAAATGTAAAACCACCTTATAAAACTTTGAACCCTGCTACAAATAAAGAAATATACATTTCTCCTCAATATTTGGAACAAATTTTGGAAGAGATGGGGGATGATTATAAACCACATAAAAGAGAATTAGTTAATCTTGATTAAAAATGGAAATATAGATGTTATATGATGATAAGTCCTTTCTGATGAAATAATTAGAACATTGGCTGAAAGAGTTGAACTTTAAATTGAGAAATGAGTATAGTAAACCCAAATAAATTATAAGTGATAAATAATAATTTAATAATAATCAAAGATGTTTTTTAGTGAATTCCTCATTATCAAGTAATCGCTCCTTTTTTTTATCTCTTTCTTCCATTAGTTCCACCCTTCTCACTAAATCAGCAATTTTATCATCTTTCTTCTTAGAATCATCCATAATTGTTTTGAATTCCAGGCTTTTCACATCCATTACCTTTGCTTCATCAATACTCAGAAATGGTAGGGCTTTGAGGTAGTGATCTTTGAGATCATCAGGGTTAGCCCGCCAGTAAGTCCGATCCTGAGGAGATATTTTGTGACCCGCCATGTAATCAGCAATTGTTTTTTCAGCTGTTTTGTTTATGATAGTACTGATAAAATATTTCCTTAACGCATGGCTTCTCCAAAAACTATAACATCCCTTATCTTTTTGAAAACCAGCTTCTTGACCTATACGCCTAAAATTAGTGACAATACTGTCCCTACTAAGTTCTCCACCTTGTTTATTTACAAATATTCTCCCATTACAATTTTCCAAACGTATTTTCTCATTTCTACCATAACAGCGTTCTTTTAAATAATTAATCAGTTCACGTGTAGCTTCAGGAGGTAAAAATGTATGATGCCTGTATTTTACTTTTTTTCTTGTGATTTCAAGTGTGAGAACCTCATCAAGAACTTGTTCTTCATGGGAGAATAATGCATAAACATCTCTCAGAATTACATCAATAGCGGAACTTGCAGAATCAAGAAGTTTTTTAATAGTAAGATCCCTAGCTTCCTGCTGACCCATACCAGTAAGAGTCATTAAATATATGAGCGCTCTTTCTCTGGGGGGTGCTACACCCAGCATTTTAAGAATATCTTTACGGGTTAAAGGTTTACCCATATTCTTCTCAAGACCAATATCACCTTTATCAAGTTTGATCTCAGGTAAAATAATTTGGAAAGCTCTATAAAATGATTTTATAGCCGAAAAATACAAATAAACTGTGCTTGGAGCTTTTCCATTGTCAATTAGTGCTTTCTTATATTTAAGAAGATTAATTGTAACTTTCCTTTCCATTAATGGAATATTAGAAAGATTCTCTTCTTTGGCTTCTTTAAGTAAAACAGTAGGTGTCTTTTTCGTGAGCTGGAAATATTCCTTTAAAGCCATAAGGTAAATTTCTTGAGTATCAGAACTTATGTTTCTAATAAGAAACCAGTTTTCAATAACTTCATCATCATTCTTGCTCATACTTATGTTATAGATCGTCATACTATTAAAAATTATTGATAATATAACGACAATGTGGTTTACCTTATCATGGTTTAACGAAGTAAAATTAATAAACTTTTCCTATTTTATTATTAAGTTTATTTTTGTGTACTGGTAAAACAAAAATCATTAAAACTGCCCTATTTGGCCCAGTGGACCTATATATAGTTGATCATTTACGCTAGTATTTTAGATTTTTATAATTGGTTAATATTCACATAAACCAAATCTCAGAATATGAGTTTATCTCGAGAATAAACTAAAAAACTTTTCTACAAAAAGTTTTGAAAATAAAAAAAATAATTTTTCATGGTACTGCCATTTATTTTTTGATAGAAAAAACCAGCATCTATTTCACCAAACACTCTACAAAATAATTTTAAGAATCGCTTGAAAATATTTTTAACACTCTGATAAAGGAGAATTAAAAATGAAAACCGCCATAGTTTATAAGTCAGTGCATCACCAGAACACCAAAAAAGTTGCAGAAGTCATATCAAATTGTCTAGAGGGGGATATGTTTGATTTAAATGATTTCCATCCACAAAAAATCCAGGAATATGATTTGATCGGGTTTGGTTCGGGAATTTATTATAACAAACCTCATAAAAGCATGAGAAATATTTTAAAAGGTTTAGATAAAGTTACAGGCAAGGATGCTTTTACTTTTATAACCAGTGGCGATGGAAGACCCAACAACTGGTTGTCTAAACAATTAACAGAAAAAGGATTTAACATTCTTGCTAGTTTTAACTGTAAGGGCTTTGATACTGTTGGCCCGTTTAAATTAATCGGAGGATTGAACAAGGGTCATCCCAACGAAGATGATCTGCTCCGGGCAGAGGCATTTGCCAAGCAGGTGAAAGAATCCAAATTATAATGGGATCCTGATACATTCATATCTTGCTATATCAATACAACCAGACTAGTATATCAATACAATCAGACGAATAATGAGGAAGATGAATATTGATCTTATTTATCTAATAAAAAAATATGCATCCAAATTTAAGGCATTTAAAAACAGTTAATACTTTACCATTAATTCCCTGTTTATTAATAGAATCTTTAAAACCATTATATAGTAGGATTACGAATATATAGGTAGATGCACTGGTGTACTTCATGTCTACCTCAAAATATATTCCTACCAGTGCATCCTATCTTATTATGAATTTAGTTTCAGTATGAAACCTTCATACGGCATATATTAAACTATTCTAGTTCAATTTTCCCATTTACCTTTATAGGTTGACCATGGGCCGGGCATACCCATTTGAACTGGTAATGGTTGATTTTATCAATTGATTTTCTGGATAATTCCTCATTCCAAACCATCAATGAATTCATTGGACTTACTTTACCATGGGATGTTCGAATTAAGTCCCCTGCAAATAACACATCATTATACAGGAAACATACATGACCCGGAGTATGTCCGGGTGTAGGTATAACTTCCAACCCTCCAATGGTCTCTTCTGGTGAGAATGGAATGATATTTTCCGGTTTTCCAGTACGCATAATGATAGATACCAATCTTTTTATTCCTGGCCTCTTTTTTTCACCATAAATGTATGGTATATCCTCAGCTGATGCATGTACTTCTGCCCCGGTAATTTTCTGGAGAAAAGCCAGGCCACCTATATGATCCACATCGTGATGAGTCAGGAGAATATATTTTATACGCTCCGGTTTTATATCCAGATCTTTTAAATCTTTTAAAATACCTTTACCCTGACCAGGACGTCCAGTATCTATTAAAATAGTTTCTTCACCCTGTATTAAATATGCATAATTTCCTTTAGTTGAATCTAAAGCATATACGCCATCAGTTACTTTCATAACAATTCCTCCGGTTATTAAGTTATATCCTCGTGTTTATATCACAAGCTCAATTCCAGTTCCAGTTTAGTAGTAATATTCTTGGTTTATTAAAGCTATGCCAGTATCATAGCCAGTCCCAGTACCAGGCTGATGGTCAGGATCACCGGTACATAAATCTTTTCAAAGGTCTGGGGGTTGATTTTTTTGAGTAATTTTGGTCCGATAAATGCACCTACTGCTGCTCCTCCGGCCAGGAGAATGATCAGGGTAATATCCAATCTTCCCAGGAGGAAGTAACCTCCGATTCCAGTGAGGGAGTTGAAGATGAGTACAAAGACCGTGGTACCTACCACTGTCATGGCGGGCAATCCTAAACTGTATAGTCCCGCGCTGACTGGTGGTGTTCCACTGATACCGAAAATTCCGGCCAGTAATCCAGATGCAACTCCGAATAATGAAGCAAGAAACTGTCGGGGTCTGGTTAAAACTATTGGCTCATTTTTGGAACTGTTCTCTTTTTTCACTTCCTCATCCTGATTTTTATGCCTTTTAATGAAACTTCTTAACATAGGAATCATCATCAAAAGCATGAACACCCCTAAAAATCTTCTTAACATGTCCGAGGGTATCATGTTGGCCAGGTATGCTCCAATGAGTGTGCCTGCAACTCCACCTGCCCCCAGTATAATCCCAATTCGCAGGTTGACATTACCTTCACGGTAGTGGCTGAAGGCACCTACTGTAGTGGTGGGTAGTACCGATGCCAGTGAAGTGGCCACTGCCACCTGGGTAGGTATTCCAAATACCAATGTTAAAACCGGTACGTACAGTCCACCTCCTCCACCACCCAGGGTTGAGACCAGAAGTCCAATTAAAAATCCGAAGATGGGAATGAAAATTTGACTTAAATCAATCATTCCCTTAAACCTCTCCAGTTATCTCTTCTATTCGGGAATGGAAATCACCAGTGTAAAGGCCTCCATGGTAGGTTATCACGTATTCCACATCAAGATCTTCAAATTTTTTAAGGGATTTAACAGCTTGTTCTAAATCTTTATCATTTAAAATCTGAGGATTAGGTCCAGTTAGCTTGTCATCAGCAATGTTCATTGCATCACCCACAATGAGGGTTTTACTTGCTTCACAGTAGAGGCATATGTGTCCCGGTGTATGGCCTGGTGTGTGTATTACAGTGATTCCGCCACAGCAATCCAGTTTTTCCCCATCACTCAGGGTTCGGTTAACTTTGGCCTGTGTGTTGGAGAATATTTCCAGCACTTTTTCCTTCTCATCAGGGTTTAAATAGTTTATACGCTCCATGAACCTGGAATTCAATCTCACCAGTTTCTTTTCACCCTGTATATATGGTTTGTCCAGTTCATGGGAGAGAACTTCCACACCTGGCAATTCATTGATGATTTCCTTTACACCACCAATGTGGTCAATGTCCTGGTGGGTGATTATGATTTTATCCAGTTTTTCGAAGGGAACACCGACTTTTTCCATGGAATTTTTTATATTTTTGAGGCTTCCAGGTCCACCGGCATCAACCAGTATCACTGTATCCTCATCCCATACTAATGTTGGGTAAACAACGGTTTCTGGCCCGGTAATTTTCATTGATAACTCTAAGATTTCTATTCCTGGTGCAATATTCATAGTTACACATCCTAAAAATTTTTATGATTAAATTTATTCAATTTCAAGGTCATCCAGTATTTTAAGGGCGTATTCCCTCATTAACTCCTCTTTTAAAAGCACCAGTTTTTCATTTTTTTCTTTACCAAAGACCACCAGGTTATCTCCTGGTTTTATGTTAAATTTATCCCTGGCTTCTTTGGGAATAACAATTTGACCACGTTCTCCAACTTTAACTTTTCCAAACAGATGATTGTCCAGATAACTTCCCATAATAACTCACCTCGTGTTACTCCTAAAGATTTTTCATACAATTCATATTTAACATGTATTTCATACAATTCATATTTAAATTTTACTCCGGAATAATTCAAATTATTTTAAAAATTCGAAAACTTTACAGGGCCTAAAAAAGAATATTTAATTGTAGTACTATGAGATAAACAGACATACACTTCAAGTGTAAAATGGTTCATAAAAGAGGAACAGGTGGAAAAATGGATGGAAAAATACACATGGCCACAGATATCAATGGCCATAAGGTTTGTAAATTTGAGGATGACAAAATCGCAGTGACTATTGTCCTTAAAAAAGATTACTCGGATATTGAAGATAAGCTCAGAGATGTTGACATACTTAAAGACATAGAAAAAGCCTTGGAATCAGTCACTGTAACTGATGAATTTAAAGAATTGGTAGATAGTTATGGTTATCTATCCATTGATAAAATCGAAGGATAATTGATTTAAACATTTATTTTACACTAAATGATTTTTTTTATTTTTTATTAACACCTAATTTATTTATGTAATGATACTGGTTATTTAGGATATGCAGCACGGTTTTTTAGAGATTAAAAACTACTAATTATATATTGTATGATGGAAAAGGTATGGCATAACCATTAAAAATTCAAAAATATCTATAAAGTAATTTTGAGTCAGGAGCCTAAAAATATGATTGAAGACATTTACGAACGTTCTTTAGCTGGAGAGATCACCAGGGATGATGCACTGAAACTGGTAAACTCCAATCATTTTGAGTTATTCGACACTGCAGACCAGTTAAGACAGGAAATAGTGGGTGATGAAGTTACCTTTGTGGCCAACCGTAACATTGACATCACTGACCACTGTATCATTGGCTGTACATTCTGTTCCTTCAGAAATAATATAGGGTATGAACTAACCACTGAAGAAGTTTTAACCAGCATAAAAGAAGCCGTTGATGTAAATGCCAGTGAAATCTGTCTTTTCGGCGGGGTAATGCCTCACATGACTGTTGAATATTACTGCGATCTTTTTGAAGCAATTAAAGAAAATTATGAAATCATGCTTCACAGTATGTCTCCAGTGGAAGTTTTCCATGCTGCCAAGGCATCTGAAGTGAGCACACAAGAGGCACTGACTTCATTTAATAGTGCAGGACTGGATAGTTTAACTGGTGCTTCAGCTGAGATACTGGTGGATAGTGTACGGGCCAAACTCTGCCCTAATAAGGTTTCAACACAGGAATGGACCGATATCATTACTGAAGCTCACAATTTAGGTATTCCCAGCACATCAACCATTATGTATGGTAGTATAGAAACCTGGGAAGACCGTATAGAACACTTAATGATACTAAGGGATATTCAGCGTGAAACCAGTGGCTTCACTGAACTGGTACCCATGACCTTCCTGGGAAAAAATAATATCATGGGCCAGCAGTCCAATGGCGCCAGTGGTCTGGATGATTTGAAATTACATGCTATTGCCCGGATAATTCTGGGAAGGGATGTTCCCAATATCCAGGCATCATGGATTAAAATTGGTACCAGAATGGCACAGTTAGCACTCTGCTGTGGAGCCAATGACCTGGGCGGTACCATGATGGAGGATCTCATCTCCATTGCTGCTGGTTCATCTCATGGGGAATATTTATCCAGAGAACAAATGCATGCCACCATTGAAGGCATAGGACGTATCCCTGTGGAACGGAATACATTGTATGAAAGAGTGAACTAAAAACCACTTACAATACATTATTTTTTTGAAAAAACACATTTTTTATACTATTTTTTGATCTGATTAGTTTCTAACTTAGTTTCTAACTTAGTTTCTAACTTAGTTTCTAACTTAGTTTCTAACTTAGTTTCTAACTTAGTTTCTAACTTAGTTTCAGTCAACACTTTTTATAAAAAATTATTGAATCAGCAGTTAGGGCATTATACTGCTGATGAGAGATTTTTAAAGTATTGCTTACTATTAAGCATTACTTGCTATAACGGTTACCGAAGAATCATCATGACTGGTGGCATAATAACGGTTTGAATAACCATTACCTTTATAGTCATAATCAACCCAGCTACTACCATCCCATATCTCAACAGAACGGTGGTTAGCAGAATAACTGTTTGAGTACTGGATTATTCTTGCAGTGTAACCTTCAGATATTAATTGATTGTACAGGATGTTACTGTTTTCCCAACAATCACCGGTTCCTTTTCCACTGCTCCATCCATCGGTACCTGATGTGTAACCAGTGGAGTAAGAACTACTGGAACTAACTGAGCTACTTGAGCTACTGGAACTACCTGAACTGGAACTAACTGAGCTACTTGAGCTACTGGAACTACCTGAACTAGATCTACTCAAGCTATTTGAACTACTTGAATGTGATTTGTTTCCATTATACACAGTTTTATTTGAGTTGTAGTTAGTTTCACTGTTTGTTGAATGGGAATAATCACTTTTATCTCCAATTTTGAGTTTTCCAGTGGATAAAGCTTTCATGTAGTGAAGGGAAATATTTCCAACAATACCGTCTTGTTTTATCCCAACATATCCCTGGAAATCTTTAACAGCTTGTTCAGTGTAGTTACCAAACTCACCATCAATGGCACCAGTGTAGAATCCCTGGTTCTTAAGCCATTTCTGTACTTGAGTAACGTTATCTCCAGTCATTCCTAATGTCAAATTTTGATCTGTGCTGGCATTAGTCATGATGGTACTTCCACTATCTGTACTTTCTGCAGCTCCCACAGCAGGGATGGCTACAAAAAGTGCACACATAACAATCATTATTGCCTGTGTGAATTTTCGCCTAATTATATCGCCTCCTTGTCCCAAACCTTAAAAGAAGTGATTTGAGACTGGTTAACACAACACCTTTCATTGATCATCTTATTTAAAGATTTCGGTTTATTTTTATTATTAAAGCGATATTTAAGCTTATTTTTTTAAAATAAGACCATTTAGAAGTTTTATTATTGGCATTAATTGAAAGAGAACAATTTATGCTTAATTTAGAAAAATATTCTTGAAATATGACTAAATTCACAAAATATTAATCCATATTAGCGTATATTAAGAATACTCAACAGTACATTCTTATTTTGACCATAACTAATCAAAGCACTGGAACCACATTAGCATTTCCACCTTTTTGAAGTAAAATAAATTCATATTGAGCTTATAATTTTAATTTAAAGCGTTTAAATCTCTTAATTAAGAATTTATAAAATATTGTGGATTTAAAAAGGATTTACATGAATATAAATTGTAATATGATTATTATTTTTTACATATCTCTATTTTTGTTATATTAATATAACAAAAAAATTTAATGAGGTTAATTAAAATTATTGATTAAAAATAGGCAATTAAAATAGAAAATGATATAAAATCAACGAACATGGAAAAATTTCTGTACTTAATTAATTTAAAAAAATAGTATAATTTAAAAAAAAATATTAAAAATTAAAATAGTAAAAATTATTTATTCCCATGGAATATTATTATGTATGCAGCGGGAAAGTATTTACAAACGGTATATACCTGAATCCACACCCAATAAGAAAAATACTGAAAAAGCCTACTGGTTTCTTTTTAATTCCCATGAAATCCTGGTGGAACTTAACAGCAATAACCAGGTTGTGATTCCTTTTTCAGAGAATTTAGGTAAAGTTAAGATTTCACCAGAAAGCATTCATTACCTTGGTACCTTCAATGGTCATCCCTGTTATTCAGGGGAACTTGAAAATGGAAATATTGCCCCTGAGGGAATGGTTTTTGAGGATTTACGTTCACTGTATGACCGGGTCGATGAAGATATCTACCTTTTAGCAGGTAGAGCATCCCAAATTGTTAACTGGGACCGAACCCATCAATATTGCGGCCAATGTGGTACCCCTACAGTGACCAAAGATGATGAGATGGCTAAAATTTGCCCGGTGTGTGGTTTTATAAGTTTCACCCGTCTTTCACCGGCAGTGATCACCGCCATTATCAAGGATGGCAAACTGCTCATGGCATTGCACACCCGTACCCCGGGGGATATGTACGGACTCATTGCAGGTTTTGTGGAGCCAGGTGAAACCTTAACTGAAGCAGTGCAAAGGGAGACCATGGAAGAAGTGGGTTTAAAAGTGAATAACATAAAATATTTTGGAAGTCAACCCTGGCCCTATCCTAATTCCCTGATGATAGCTTTCACTGCAGATTATGAAAGTGGGGAAATAGAATCAGATGGTAAGGAAATAATCGATGCCCGGTGGTTCAGTCCAGATGAACTTCCCAGAGTACCCTCCAGGATAAGCATTGCCGGAGAGCTCATCCAATGGTATCTTGAAAATTACGGATGAAAAAACTACTAACTCGCCTCAGTTTTCCTTTTTTGTTTAAGGACATAGTTATTATAGGACATTGGTGATTTTAAGGACCATAGTTATTGCAGGACTATGATGATTTTAAGGACCATAATTATTGCAGGACTATGATGATTTTAAGGACCATAATTATTGCAGGACTATGATGATTTTAAGGACCATAATTATTGTAGGGCTATGATGATTCTAAGGACCTTGGTAATTTTAAGGACCATTTTCATTATTTGCTGACCTAATTCTAATATAATAGTGATATTTATTAAACAAAATTAACCAATATGCCATAATTATTTTCAACTGTATAGAAAATATCAATAATTCTAAACAATTATATATCAATAAAAAGATAAGAAGATATAATGATTTCAGAACAGTTCATTTTAGTAGGATCTCTCCTACTCCTCATCAGCATTATCATCAGTAAAACATCCCAACGTCTGGGTATTCCCTCCCTTATCTTCTTCCTGTTAATTGGAATGCTGGCTGGATCAGAAGGAATTGGTGGAATATACTTTGATGACCCCAGTATTACACAGTTTATAGGCATTATAGCCCTGGTGATCATCCTCTTTTCTGGAGGGTTAGACACCAAATGGCTTGATGTAAAACCTGTTTTTAAAAAAAGTGTGGTTTTATCCACTGCAGGAGTGTTGATCACCACCCTTGCCCTGGGATTTTTCATTAACTGGATAACTGGATTTTCTCTTACACAATCCCTTTTAATAGGTGCAATTGTATCATCCACCGATGCAGCAGCAGTTTTTTCAATTTTCCGTTCCGGTAAACACAAGTTAAAAAACAATATCCAACCTACCCTTGAACTGGAAAGTGGGACCAATGATCCCATGGCCTACTTCATGACCACCACCCTCATATTTCTCATACTAAACCCCACCACTTCCATCTGGTCCATGATCCTGTTACTTATTCAATCCATTGGGCTGGGAATCGTTCTAGGAGTTATTTTCGGTAAGGGAGGGGTTAGACTCATTAACAGCATTAAACTTGATACTCAGGGACTTTACCCAGTTTTGAGTATTGCCCTGGCATTTTTGACCTTCTCAGTCACCTATTATGTTGGTGGAAATGGTTTCCTGAGTGTATATGTAGCAGCACTAATTCTGGGAAACAGTTCATTCATTAACAAGAAGGTTCAGATGCAATTTTTCGATGGTCTAGCCTGGTTAATGCAGATAGTAATGTTTTTAACCCTGGGATTACTGGTTTTCCCCTCACAGATTATTCCGGTGATAGGAATTGGACTGGTGATCTCCTTCTTCCTGATCCTGGTTGCCCGTCCCCTGGCAGTTTTCCTGTGTCTATCACCATTTAAAGTTCAACTGAAGGATAAGGTTTTCATCTCATGGGTGGGTATCCGGGGAGCAGTGCCAATTATCTTTGCAACCTATCCCATAGTTGCCGGGATCCAGGGTGCTAACTTGATATTCAATATAGTCTTCTTCATAACCATAACCTCCGCACTCCTTCAGGGTTCAACCATCAACCTATTTGCCCGTTATCTTGGTTTGTCAATTCCTAAAATAGAATAAACCACCAAATACTCCAAAAATAGTATTCAATCTCGCTCTATCCAAATTTATTAGGAATCACCTCCTCACACTTGAGATAAAAGAGTAGTCTCTTATAAAATATTTTTTCCAAATTGAGGCCAAATTTCACCAGTTAACACCAAACAAACGCGTAACAGGTTTAATAAAATAGATAATCATTTACAGTAAAATATATTATTTTAAAGAATATCTGTGGTAAGTAATAGTACCTACTAGATTTATATGTTAAAATATACCATATTCCATATATCGAAGTTATTCCATATATCAAGTGGATGAATGTGTTAAATCAAGGTTTATGGTGAATAAATGGCTGGAGAGACAATTTTAGTAGTGGAAGATGAGGGGATCAGTGCCATTGAAATCCAGGAATGTCTACAATCCCTTGGATACCATGTACCCTCCACTGCCAAAACAGGGAATGAAGCAATACAGGAAGCATTCTCCATTAAACCTGATCTGATTCTTATGGATATTACCCTAAAGGGAGACATGGATGGGATAGATGCTGCTACCATTATCAAAAGCTTCATGGATGTTCCCTTAATATATTTAACTGCACTGGATGATGTTGAAACTTTCAACCGGATAATTGACACTAAAGCCAATGCTTATCTAATCAAGCCCATTGACGAAGCAGAATTACGTAATAATATTCAGTTAGCATTAAAAAATCACGAAACCAGGCGAAAAGAACTGGAAGATCAAAAGAATGCAGGGTTGAAAGATGTTCAGATATTCATGCGCAGTGCCCTGCCTGAACTAGTTACCAACATTCCTATTTCTGAGAGAAGTGTGTTCCTCTCCCGTTTCATGAGACTTTTTGAGCAGAATATGAAACCACTGTTCCACCAGTATATAAAAGAAAACAGCCAGGAACCATATGATAATTTGAGTGATGATGATAAAATGAAATTATATCTATCCTGGATAAGCCATTTATACGAAAATCTTGGTTTTAAAGTTTTAACACGTTCCAAGGCAAACTTAGGGACATTAACTGTTAAAAAATGTTCATGGTCACCAGGACGACCTAAAGATGTTTTTTTATGTCTCATCTGTCAGAGTATAATGCAGCTAACCTTTTCCTGGACTAAATTACCCGGATCAGTGAAGGAAGAGGCCACCACTGGTATTCTTCAATCGGTGTGTAAGTTTGATTATGATTACCAATAGATTCCATTAATAAAGCTGTTTTTATCTAATTATTGATTAATTCTACCAGTTTCACTTAAAACACTTAAGTTGACTCTTCATTTACCCATAAATTACTCTTCCATAAACACATTGAATAACTGTCTCGCTTATCTTAGGGATAGATGTCTTAATTTAACCGAAATATAACTGTTACTTAACGGGAATATAACTGTTTTAATGTAAATTAAACGGATTCATGAAACTATGTGAACATAACAATATTAGAATATTTTTTTGATGTTCCATGTTTCACAGATTTATTGGTGTGCTGTGACAAAATTCACATCTGTACTCAATTAAATTTATGATGTTGTGAAACAATGCATTAAACATCTTAAAAGAAAAAAAATTTTACGGCGGTAGTAAAGAATTTTTTGGAAAACATTATTGGCAGTATCCCAGTAGCACGTATTAAGTCTAAAGGGGATAATTAATGACAGACAACAATGCAAGTTTGAAAGACTTAAACCAGGTTAAAATACTAAAAAATGAAATATTAAAATTAAAAAAGGAAATTGCATATAAAAAAGGAATATTTGATATTTCTCCCAACTATATCATTATTATAGGATTGGATGGTGAAATATTAGAAGTTAACAACTCAGTTTCCAGCCTCAGTTTCCTTGTTGAAGATAAAAGAATCCCCAAACTACTTTCACAACTTGAAATTATACCCTCAAAAGAGTATCATAAATACACTAATTCTATTGATAATATTTTCAATAAAAAAGTAAATATACCCTTTGAATCATTTTTTTTGGATAAAGAAGACGAAGTTAGATATATTAAAGTATATGTTTCTCCCGTTACATCTCAGGATGAGATAATAGCCATTTCCATCCTTGCTACCGACATAACTGACCTCAAATTAATGGAAAATTCATTGCAGGAATCCATATCTCTTCAAAAAGCAACCATGGAATCAGTTGCCAATGGAATACTGGTCATCAATAACCAGGGAATAATAACCAGTTACAACCAGAAATTCCGGGACATGTGGAATATTCCTCAATCAATGGTTAATATAGGATACGAGTCAGACCTTCTGGATCACGTCATGGGTGATGTGAAAGATCCCTTAAAGTTTAGATCAAAAATCGAGCAACTCTATCAAAATCCTAACCAGACCAGCACGGATATTGTAGAATTTGAGGATGGTCGAGTTTACCAGCGCTATTCCCAACCACAAATAGTAGGAAATAAAGTAACTGGAAGAGTGTGGAGTTTTATCGATCTTACCAACCTCAAACAGGCCAAAGAATCACTACGGGAATCAGTTGCATACTATAAAACCATATTTGAACATAGCGGTACCGCCACCCTAATTGTTGAGGAGGATAGTACCATATCCATGGCTAACTCTGAAACAGAAAAAATTGTTGGCTATGCACCCTACGAATTAATGGGACGAAAAAAATGGAAAGACCTTGTGGTACCAGAATATCAGACAAAAATGGAAGAATATCAGAAGTTAAGGTACAGTAACTCAGCAGATGCTCCAAATAATTATGAATTCCGTATCATTGACAAATATGGTGAAACTAAGGACATTTTTGCCAATGTTTGTATCATACCCGGAACTAAAAGAACCCTTGCTTCTATTCTAGATGTTACTGAACGTAACCAGGCTATGGCAAAAATTACTGAAAGTGAAAACAGATACAGGACGCTTGCTGAGGCTGTGGAAGATTTTGTGTTTATCATAAACCACAATGACCAGTTGGAATATATCAATGAATATGCTGCACGCAAATGGAAGCTTGACCCTTCTGAAGTACTGGGTAAACCTCGATGTGAATTATTCCCTCCAGAAACTAATGAATTGCAGGGCAAATATCTTCAGAGGGTATTCCAGATTAAAGATACTGTCAGAGGCGAGAACCTACTTACCATGACCCCTGATTCAATGTGGCTGGATACTATCCTAATTCCCCTTAAAACTCCTGAGGGAAATGTTGAAAAGGTTCTTTGTGTTGCCAGGGATATGACTGAGAGGAAAGAATATGAACTGCTTTTAAGCCGGCAGAATGAAATCCACAAAGCAATGGGAACCATCTTAACCGAAGCCATATTATCGGAAACTGAAGAAGATCTTACAAAAACTTGCCTCAGTGTTAGTGAAGAGATCACCCACTCTGAAGTTGGTTTTATATGTGAAATTAACCCAGATAAAGAGTTAAAATCCATGGTATTCAGTGAATCATTAATGGGAAGATTTCAGTTGGAAAATATTGATATGGATATCATGCTTCAAAATCTTAAGATCAATGAAATCTGGGAGCAGTTAAAAATTAGTAAATATCCAGTTAGTTATAATGATCTCTCCACCCTTGATCTGGATTTTCTACCTTTAAATCATCCTTTCCTCAATAATATCATTATTGCTCCTCTTTTAAAGAATGGTGAATTCATGGGATTGATCGGATTGGCTAACAAAGGCTCGGACTACGATTTTTCAGATATTAAAGCCCTAGGAAGTATTTCCACCACCATTGTTGAAGCTTTGCTCAGAAAAAGGGCTGAAGAAAATTTGAAAAAGGCATTAAATGATAAGGAAATGCTGGTTCGGGAAATTCATCACCGTACTAAGAATAATCTGATGATCATGGCCAGCCTGCTCAACCTCACCTCAGCTGATATTGAAGATGAAAAGGCCAAAGAGATATTCAGACAAATTCAGACCAGGGCAAAATCCATGGCACTTATACACGAAAAACTGTACCGATCTGATAATTTTAAAAAGATTAACTTCGGAGATTACATCCGTCACCTGGCCCGGGATCTTTTTAATTCCTTTTTAACATACCCTGAAAGGGTGGAACTGGTAATGGAACTGGAAGATTTGAATCTGGATATCAACACTGCCATCCCATTGGGTTTAATATTGAATGAACTTTTAACCAACTCCATGAAATACGCATTTCCCAATGGAGAATATGGAACCATTACCATTAAATTTTTCAAAAAAGATGAAAATTATGTTATGATGGTGGATGATGATGGTATTGGACTTCCTTCAGATCTGGACGTACAAAAAACTGATACATTGGGACTGCAACTGGTTAAAAATCTTATAGGGCAGATCGAAGGAAAAATGCTAGTCTATCGAGATGACGGGACCCATGTAACCATAACCTTTAATGAAGATGAATATTTGTCTTGAATAAATATCTTCTTGAATGTGTATCTATCCTGAATGAGTATCTATCTTGAATGAGTATCTATCTTGAATGGATAATTATCTTGAATGTGTTTACTAAGCCTGTGAATAATTTACTAACAATGGAATTTATTAAAGGAATTGAGTTGTGAAGAGTTTACAAAGGTAAGTGAGGAGTTTACTAAATATATTTTAAATAAACCTATACTTTTTAAAATAAATTTTTACTTAAAATCAAATTCTTATTTTTTATAAAAAATAATTCACCCCTTATTGACTTATAAAAACTTATTTTTTCATTTATTTAATCTTATTTTCCAGTTAGTTTAATATACAGTGAAATAAAAAAATGTTCTTAGTAAAATGACGAGAGGAATAAGCATGTCAACTAATGATCATGAACAATTATTAAAGGATTTATCAGATGAGGATCCTGAAAAAAGAAAAGAATCAGCAGAAAAGTTGGGTGAAACCGGAAATCCTGATGTTATTGAACCATTAATCAAAGCACTGGAAGATGATAATCCCCAGGTTAGATTTACCTCTGCCAAGTCACTGGGTAAAATAGGTGACCCTGCTATTGAGCCCCTGGTCACCATACTAAAAAATGATGAAGGAAACATTCGCAGATACGCCACTTTAGCCCTTAAGGATATTAAAAGTGATAGTGTAGTTGACCATTTAGTGGAAGCTCTCTCTGATGAGGATTGGAGTGTCCGTAAATTCGCCTCCAAAGCACTGGGTGAGATAGGTAATGACGCTGCAGTAGATCCGCTAATCGGAATGTTAACTGATGAAGACTGGGGTGTGAGGGTAGCTGCAGTTAAAGCACTGGGAGATATTGGGGATGAACGTGGTATTGACCCCATTAAAAAAGCCCGCCGTGCAGCAACTGGAGATAAAGAATTTAAAAAAGCATGCAATAAAGCCCTTAAAAAGATTCAGAAGTAAAATTCTGAATCAAAGCTTTTACTGTTTAAATCAAAATAGATGAATTGCATAATAAATTGGAATTCCACATTAAATAATAAAGTCCACGTCATATAATGAACTTCCACAGTAAATAAGGAACTGCAATAATAAAAATTCACATTATAATATGAATTCACATTAAATTAGTTAGCTACATCTAAATAAAGTCAATACTCATTTTTTCCTTAATTGATACAGGTCAGTTCGCCTATTAAGAAGAAGCGGAAGTTCCTGGCGAATTTTCGGAATCATTTCCAGGTTAATTGTGGTATATATTATTTCCTCACCTGTTCCTGCTTCTTTTAGGACTGTTCCCCAAGGATCACAAACCATGGAATGTCCATAGGCCACATAGGTAGCATCAGGGTCCCGGGCCGGTGATGCTGCAGCCATGAAAACCTGGTTATCAACTGCCCTCACCTGAATTAATGGTTTCCAGTGTGCAGGTCCAGTGGTAAGGTTGAATGCCCCTGGAACAACAATTAAATCAGCCCCTTCCAGGGACATTAACCGTAATAATTCGGGAAAACGCATATCATAACAGATACATATTCCTATTTTGCAAAGTGGTGTGTTCACTACTGTGATCTGGTTACCTGCAGTGAGGGTTTCTGATTCCTTGAAACTGATTTCTCCTGGTACGTCAATATCAAAAAGATGAACTTTACGGTGTGTTCCTATAATTTCACCCTGGGGATTGAAAATGAAACAGGAATTGTAAATATTACCCCCATGTTTTTCAGGGATGGAACCTGCTACAATATAAACCCCATCATCCTTCGCAGCTTTAGAAATGGCATCTAAGGTGGGACTGTTTCCCCTCTCCTCAGCATATTCTGGGAAGAGTGAAGTTTGATAAGGACAATTCCACATTTCAGGCAATATCACCAAATCAGAGTTAGTGGAAGCATCATGTATCATGGATATTGCACGGGCAATGTTCTCACTTTTATCTGCCACCACCCTCATCTGGCACAGTGCCACTCGAAAATCATCTTTCATTTTACCAGTCCCACCAAGATATACTCTATTTACACAGTTATAACACTAATTATCCGTATAAACATTAATTACCAGTATAAACACTATAACACAATTAACTATTACAACAGATACTCATGATTATATAATTAACGTTGGGCTTTAATAATTAATAACATTCCATGGAAAATGTTGCTATTGTATTAAACTGTTGAATTATTGCTGTTGATTGTATTAATTGTTTAATTATTAACTGTTGATTGTATTAAACTGTTGAATATTCCATTAAAACTATTAGAATTATTAATTATATTTATACGTAGTTATGGTAGAAGCTCTAAAGGGATAGTATAATATTACTCATGGTGAGGAAAGATAAAGGTTGAGGAGTGATGATCATGAGCTGTTATCTTAGGTATATGAAGGATGTTTTAACCGAAGCAGATTTACATCCTGAAGATAAAAAAGATCGTAAAGAAGTTGACCTTTCCATTCGAAAGATCATAGGAATGAAAGCCGAAGATAAGTGCAACCTGGTCTGGAAGGAAGTTAAAATTTGGCTTCAGGATGAAAATAAAAAGAAAATATTGATTGAAAAGTTAAAAACAGATTAAAATTAAAACCCATATATCCTAATGAATTAATATAATCTAATTTATTTTATAAACCCTGTTTTAACTTCAACACGAAGGTGTGTGGTGGAAATGTTTGAAGAAGAACTTAAAATTTATCATTTGTTTATCAGCCATAATGGAGAAGGTGATGAAGAATACCTCACCTTTATCCAGAAACTTATTGAAGCACATGACTTTGAATGGGAGGATCATGGTGTTCCTGGAGAAAACAGTCAGGAAGAGTTAAACCAACAAATTGAACCAGCCGATGTGGTGATCATACTAACCGGCCTTTACTCCAAACACCATGATTTAATCCAGAAACAGGTAAATATAGCTCAAAAACTTGGAAAACCCCTTGTTTTAATCCGTCCTTATGGATTAGAAGATGTTCCAGGGGAGCTGGAGAAAATTGCCAGCGGTGTTGTAGGATGGAACAGGGTGTGTATTGTTGAGCGGATTCAGGAGTCTTTAGAATTATAAATAAACATTATACTTTTTTTATTAGATTATACCCATAATTTTAAATCTTTTCTAAATACAGCCTAATATCATTATTTTTAAGTATGGGATATTAAAAACCTATAAAAATTGATTTTATTATATTAAAAATGCGATTTGTTTTAAAATAAACTTATTGATTAACTTTTTAATATAGCAATTATAATTAAATATATGGTTGATTGTAAGGTAGATGAAACTGAACAAAAAATCTTAGATGCCGCGTTATCATTGTTTAGTGAAAAGGGATATGGTGGTGCTACTACTAAAATTATAGCATCTAAAGCTGGTTTTACTGAGATGACTTTATATACAAAATTTAAAACTAAACAAAATCTTTTTGATCAGGTTATGCTTCGCGGCCAAAAAAAATTAAATGAAGACGCATATACCATTTTATTTGTTGATAAGGAATTTAAAGACCCTCTGGACTTTTTAGATACCTACGTTAAGAATTTGGAGAAGTTTATCTGGAATAATTTTGAATTCTTCAAATTAAGGTTTAATCAGGATAGAGAAATGACTGAACAGTTCCTGATGGAAGGTTCATACGATTTCAGTAAATATATTGAAAAACATCTTCCCAATCAGAAAATAGATTACATGGCATTTGCACTTTCCATATTCTCATTTGTATACATGTTCGACCTCGGCAAGTATCATGGCCGCCAGGATACAAGCATTGAAGTTGTTTTAGACAAATTCATCTATAATTTATCTCTGTCACTCAGATAATCCAGAATATCCTTAAAAATGTACGATAAAGGTTTTTGTCTGAATTTGATTTGTGAAACTGATTTTTCCCTAATTATAATTAATATCCCTAATTTTTCTTAATATAATAATCTTTATATGTGAGATAATAACTTAATATATTTGATTATAGTATTTTATAAGATACTATAATTAAAATTCGTAAATACTAAATTAAAATAAACTGTCAAATTTGAGATAAAAATTGTAAAAGGAGGTGAAAACATAGGAAAACAAACCATTACAACTAAAACTTTCATTCCTTTACTACTTTTAAGCTTAGCATTAATTTTCTTTGTTAGCACAGTTTCTGCATCCAACACCATCTACGTGAACACCACAGGAAACGACAGCTGGACAGGAAACAGCTCCACACATATAGATGGAACTGATATTGGTCCTAAAGCAACCATACAAAATGGGACAGACACAGTTGACAATGGTGGAACAGTCTACGTAGCAGATGGAACTTACCAAGAACATATCACCATTAACCAGAACTTAACTCTCATTGGGCAAAGCTTAGCTGGTACTATACTTGATGGAACCAACAATGGCATACTATTAACCATCAACAGTGGATTAAATGTGAGCATAACCAACTTCACTATTACCAACGGAAAAGGAGATGAGGGTGGTGCCATTTATAATCAGGGTGATTTAACTGTAATCAACTGCACCTTCATAAACAACACCGCAAGCGATGGTGGAGCAATCGAAAACGAAAATCCTACTAATGTGGGGTCTGTGAATTGTACAGTAACCGGATCAACCTTTACAAACAACACCGCAAACGACATTGGTGGAGCAATCTACAACGTGAATGAAGGTCGGGGTTCTGTGACCTTTACAGTAACTGGATCAACCTTTACAAACAACACCGCACACAGTGGTGGAGCAATCTACGACTTCAATACTGATATGGGGTCTATGGATTGTACAGTGACTGGAACCGCATTCACAAACAACACCGCAAAATTAGGTGGAGCAATCTACAACGCTAATGGTGGTTATGGTTCTGGGATCTTTACAGTTAAATTCAGCCGTTTCTACAATAACACCGCAAACCGTGGTAAAGCAATCCTCAATGAGGGTAGTCTGAATGCAGAGAATAACTGGTGGGGGTTAAATAATCCTATTCCTTTTTTCTCTAGTTTGATTGATGGAGCATCAGCCCCTAAACAGTGGTTGTTTATGACTGTCGATGCAAATCCAACCAGTATCCCTAATGGTGAAAACAGTACGATTACAGTTAGCTTCAACAACTACAGTAATGACGGAACTACTTATACCTCATACACTCCTCTCTCAGGTCAATATATTCCAAACGGATCTCCAGTCAATTTACAGACTGATCTTGGAAGCATTGGCTGCCAGAGTATAGATAAAACTACAGTGGGAGGTATAGCCACAGCAACCTTGACTGCCAGTGAACTAGCAGGAACAGCACACATAATCGCTACAACAGACAGTCAACCAATCAACACTAATGTGCTCATAAACCCTAAATTCAATCTGTACCTCAACATAACCCCGGATAAAACCAACCCTGTGGTTGGTGATACTGTAACCTACAGATTCAAAGTCGGAAACTACGGACCTGACCCTGCAGAGAATGTGATAATGACTTTCTATGTTCCTGAGGGGTTAATATTTACTGGAGCCCATGATAACATAGGAGAAAAATGGACCTATGATGCCAACACCCGGACCATCACCTGGAACCTGGGCACAGTACCCAAAGGTGACCCAGACCTCTGGGTATCATTCACTTACGCAGCAGCCGGTGACTATTTGATAAACCCATTACTCAGCACATCAACCTACGATTCGGTTCTTAACACTAACACACAATCCATAAGAGTCCTAGTAACCACAGCCCCATCAACAAAGATAACCGCAGCTACATCTGTAAACTCAGTTACATTACCATCATCTGTAAACGCAGCAATAGTAAACACCGTAGGAATGCAAACCACAGGAGCACCACTAGCACCGTTGGCCCTGGCAGTACTCAGCGTACTCGGCGGATTAATAGCAACCCGAAAAAAACAATAAAGGGATTCCTATCCCTTTTCCCCAATTTTTTTATTAAAAATCCACATAATGTGTTGATTGTATGGTAAATGAAACTGAAGAAAAAATTTTAAAAGCCGCTTTAAAATTATTCAGTCAAAACGGATATGCTGGAGCTACTACTAAAATCATAGCAGCACAAGCTGGTTTTACAGAGATGACTTTATATACCAAATTCCAAAACAAACAGAACCTTTTTGATCAGGTTATGATTTATGGTATGAAAAAATTGAATGAAGATGCAGTTTCAATTTTATTTATTGAGAAGGAATTTGAAGACCCCCTGGACTTTTTAGATACCTACGTCAGAAATTTGGATAAATTTGTCTGGAATAATTTTGAATTCTTCAAATTAAGGTTTAATCAGGATAGGGAAATGACTGAACAGTTCCTCATGGAAGGTTCATACGATTTCAGTAAATATATTGAAAAACACATTCCCAACCAAAAAATAGATTATATGGCGTTCACACTTACCATATTCTCATTCGTATACATGTACAATCTCGGAAAGTACCATGGCCGCCAGGACACAAGCATTGACAATGTTTTAGATAAATTCATCTATAATATTTCCTTATCCATCCACTAATCCCTAAAAAAACCTTTAATCCTATAATAATAATTTTTTAACAATCGACATGATAAAACTGATGTTACCCTCAATTATTAATAATTCACGATTTTTCTTTCCTATAATAATCTTTATATATGAGATAATAACTATATAGCATTGATTATAGTATCTTATAAGATACTATAACAAATAATTTGTAAATACTAAATTAAAATAAACTGTCAAATTTGAGATAAAAATTGTAAAAGGAGGTGAAAACATAGGAAAACAAAAGATTACAACTAAAACTCTAATTCCTTTACTACTTTTAAGCTTAGCATTAATTTTCTGCGTTAGCACAGTTTCTGCATCAAACACCATCTATGTGAACACCACAGGAAACGACAGCTGGACAGGGAACAGCTCCACACACATAGACGGAACTAATATCGGCCCTAAAGCAACCATACAAAACGGAACAGACACTGTTGACCACGGTGGAACAGTTTACGTAGCAGATGGAACCTACAATGAACACATAACCATTAACCAAAACCTGACTCTCATAGGACAAAGCCTAGCTGGTACTATAATCGACGGAACACAAAACGGACGACCACTAACCATCAACTCTGGATTATACGTGACCATAACCAACTTCACCATAACCAATGGGAACATAACTGGAGGTGATGTATTTGGTGGGGGAATCTACAACAGTGGTAAATTGACTATGACCAACTGTAACATCACCAACAACACCGCCACCGCCACAGGTAATAGTGTAAGTGCCAATGGTGGGGGAATCTGCAACCGTGGTATATTGACTATGACCAACTGTAACATAGAAAACAACACCGCAACTTCCTCTAGTAATTTTGGTACTGTATTTTCCGATGGTGGGGGAATCTACAACTACGGTGGTACATTAACTATGACCAACTGTAACATACAAAACAACACCGCCACCGCCAACGCTGGTTCATCAAGTGCCTGTGGTGGGGGAATCTACAACTACGGTGGTACATTAACTATAACCAACTGTAACATACAAAACAACACCGCCATAAGTAAAATGGCATTTGACTTCGGTGGGGGAATCTACAACTCTGGTGATTTAACTGTCAATTTCAGTCGGATTGTGAGTAATAATCCCCAAGCAATCTATACTGCTGGAAAAACTAGTTTAGAAGATAACTGGTGGGGTTCTAATGTTCCTGATTTTACATCTTTGATTAAAGGAGCAGCATCACCACATGATTGGTTGTATATGACCATCAACGCCACACCAACTACTATCAACAACACTCAGACCAGTTTAATCACAGTTAGCTTCAACAACTACAGTAATGGAACTACTTATACCGCATACACTCCTCTTTCAGGTCAATATATTCCAGACGGATCTCCAATCAATTTCCAGACCGATCTTGGAAGCATTGGCTGCAAAAGTATAGATAAAACTACAGTGGGAGGTATAGCCACAGCAACCTTAACTGCCAGTGAACTAGCAGGAACAGCTCACATAATCGCTACTACAGACAGTCAACCAGTCTACTCTAACGTGCTAATAAACCCTAAATCCAGTGTGTACCTCAACATAACACCGGATAAAACCAACCCTGTTGTTGGTGATACTGTAACCTACAGATTAAAAGTCGGAAACTACGGACCTGACCCTGCTGAAAACGTGGTTATGACCTTCACAGTACCGCAAGGATTGGTATTTGCAGGAGCAACCGATAACATTGGAGAAAAATGGAGTTATGATGCCAACACCCGAACCATCACCTGGAACCTGGGCACAGTACCAAAAGGCGACCCAGACCTCTGGGCATCATTCGTCTACGCCGCAGCAGGGGACTACCTGATAAACCCATTACTCAGCACATCAACCTACGACCCTGACCTTAACACCAACACTCAATCCATAAGAGTCCTAGCAACAACAAGCCCATCACCAACATCGGCAAACACAGCTACAACAGCACCATCTGTAAACGCAGCAACAGGAAACACCGTAGGAATGCAAACCACAGGAGCACCACTAGCACCATTAGTCATAGGCATCCTTAGTGTACTCGGCGGATTAATAACAACCCGGAAAAAGCAATAAAGGGGTTCTTATCCCTTTCCCCAACTTTTTTTTTTAAAATTTCAATAAGTAAAACCATTGATTTATCAAAGTATTTATTAAAAGAGTGAATTCAGGAGTCTTTAAATTAATAATCATGTTTATTGAACAATTTAAAAAAAACACAAATTCCATATTGTTTAGATTTTTTTTAAATAATTGATTTTATAATTTGTAGATAAAACAGGTTTTAAAACTATTACTTATCCCTTAAAAACGAATCAATAGTCTCTAAATTTAAAAAAAAAATATTATGATTTGATTCTATTTATTAAATTGAAGTTTAATTTGATTCAACTATTTTTTTACCTATCTCCCTGGCATTTTCAAGGACATCGGTTTTATTTTTAACATCACCGGGTAGTTGATTTCCATAAGAAACTAAAACATCAACCACATTATATGCCATTTCAAAAATGGATTTTGTGTAATCATAATATTCTGAAAAACTGTTTTCGTCAGGATTTCCCTGTGAAAATACAAATGCCATATTTTTTTTACTGTTTACTTCAGAATCAGGTATATAGAAAGCAAAAAGCCTGTCTATGAATGGTTTAGTTTGTGCGGACATCTGTCCAAAGTATAGAGGTGAACCTACTATTAAACCATCTGATTCTTTTAATTCTTTGTAAATCTCCTGCATATCATCGTCTGTAGCACATACACCTTGATTAACTTTACAGTGCATACAGGCCTTACATGGAGCTATATTCATATCGGTCAAGTTGAAGATCTTTGTTTGGGCTCCTGCATCAGATGATCCTTTAAGCATTTCTTCAACAAGAATTTCTGTGTTACTACCCTCTCTTGGGCTTCCTGTAAATCCTACTACTTTCATTTTAATCACTTTTAATAATTTTAATTACTTTAACTCTGTCTAATTGTTATATCCTTTACAAATATAACTAATTACAACCTATTAACGAGTAAAACTGTTTCATGTTGGCAGTGCAAGTTTTACTGATTTAATAGATGCAATCAGTTGTATGTACAATTAACTTCATTCGAACATAAATAGTTGACTTGAAACTAATATTTGGTTGACCAATTACAGACAAAAGTTTTAGCTGAAAATCTATGATTGAGCTAAAAAACTAATTTCAATAATTCACAGAGTTAATATGAGCCTATAGGAACAGCAATTATTATCATATGGGATTGGAAGTGAGCAATTTTTGTTTTTAAAATCTTTACTGTACTCAGGATGAACTCTATAAATCTTTGTTTTAATAATGCCACCAATACTCTACCCATTTAACTCAAATGAAGTAATTATTCGTGGAAAAAGCATGAATCAGATAGACAGTCCAACTATATACATAAGATCGTATCTTAAGAGGGGACTATATTAAAAATCAAATCAGAAGCCAGAAATAGTATGAAGTTCATACTTGATACAAAAACCATGAATAGTACGTAAAACCTTGAATAGTAGGTAATCATGCAAAAACCATGAATAGTTAGGTAATGGTGGTTAGAAGGTGGAAATTTGAAAAGAAAAATGGGAACGAATTTGTTTAAGAGTTTATTTTTAATAATGATTTTATTTTTAGGTGCCAGTAATGCATCGGCAGCTCAATGGGAAGTGGGTTCTGATCAAGTTTATACTACCATCCAATCAGCAATTGATAATGGGAATACCCTTGATGATGATGTTATCAATGTTCACAGTGGAACCTACACTGAAGATGTTATTGTCAATAAAAAACTGACCATACAAGTTAACTCTGGTGATGAAGTCCAATTACAGGCCACTAATACTGGATTTAGCGTAGTGAACGATTCTACAGGCGATGGAAGTGGAAGTACCATTGATGGGTTTAATATATCGAATTCAGCCTCAGGAACAGGAATTAATGTGAGTGCAGATAACTGTACGGTGAAAAATAATGATATCAATGGAGGTACGACGGGAATTGCAGTTTCCGGAGCTAATACTACTCTAAGTGACAATGTTATAACTGGCCAGTCCGAAACTGGTATTCTGGGAAATCTAACTGGAGGTTTCTTCACAGTTACTGGAAACAGCATATCGAATATTATTGGTGGAGGATTAGCAAATGGTATTACAGTTAGTACCAATGGCAGTGTGACAGATTTTAATATCTCCGAAAACACCATTTCCAAAATCAGCGCAGTGGGGGTTAATGGTAGTGTTTTTGCAATACAACTGGGAAAGAGTAAAGGTGCAGATGGTAATCCAGAAATGGCCAATGTCACCAATTTGGTAGTTACCAAAAATATTATAAGCCAAATAAGCGCAACCAGTGCCATTATGGGAATGGAACTAATTAGTAACAGTAATAATGCCATAATTTCCGATAATGACATATACCAACTAAATACAGGAACCGGTGGCTCTGTTTATGCACTTGAAGCTGCAATTATTGGAAATGGAACAGTTCTGGTCTCAAAAAACCAAATATCAAAAATATATGGAGAGGAACAGGCTGCCGGAATTGTGACCATAGCTTTAGGTTATTTGAAATTAGAAAATAATCTGGTTTCAGATATTAGTAAAGCCAAAGCAACAGTGGCAGTTTTAGGTTTAGGGTTGTTAAATAATGCAACCTTTGAAAATAACAGTGTTTCCAATATCACATCTCCCAGTACAGCAGCTGGAATTGTGGGCGTATCACTAGGAAACTTAAACATGTTACATAATACGGTAATGGGGGTAAATGGAACTAATGATGTTTCCATGGTTACTGCTGGTTTTAACACGACCCTAGTTGATGGAAATAACCTGGAAGGGGATGGTTCAGGAATTGGTATTGTTATATGTTCGCCCAACGGGACCATAAACTATAATCGGATTGTAAACTACGATTATTATATCCAGAATTTCTTATTTTCCAACTTTGGACCTAATATCGATGAAATGCTTAAACCAATTGATGATGCCATGAAGAAACATCCAGAACTGGAACCTATCTTAAAGCCCATAAGGGATGATCTGGATAAGATGTTTCACCGATTGGAAAACAGCAATACCACTGCCACCTATAACTGGTACGGTACCAACTCCCCAGCTGAAGATAAATTCTTCAAAGGAAATGGAACTTTAAACTATACTCCCTGGCTGGTTTTAAATATTAATGCCAGTCCATCCACAATCAATGCCGGTGCAACTTCTGCCATAACTGCAGATGTTTACCATGATTCAGAGGGCGGTGATCACAGTGCAGATGCTGCCATGTTCTTCAGTGGACCCCAAGTCACATTCACCACTGACATGGGTAACTTGGGAAGTAAATCAGTGGTAACTTCATGGATCAATGGTTTTGCAATGGTAATCTTAAGAGCAGAGGAAGGTCCGGGTATTGCTACGGTTACTGCTGCTGATTACCAAATAGTTCAGACCGCCGTAACCATCCTTGGAACACAAGAATGCTCAACATCAGTAAATACAGCTAATAATACTATAGGGATGCAAGAAACTGGAATACCCATCACCACACTACTGTTGGCTGTGTTTATGGTGTTCTCTGGAATGTTACTAAAGCGCCAATAACCATTTTCTATCCCTTTTTTTTATTTTTGTAGAAATTGGAGATTTTCATACTAAATTTAATTAAAATAGCTTAAATCAAGTCGAAATATGAAATTTATTTTTTTTGTAAATTAACTCATAAATATATATTAAATTTAATCAATGATTTACATTCAGAGGATTTATTAAAGGTATTTGACCCAAATCGTATTTTTAAGGACAGATCTAATAATTTTCAAGGACATATAAATAATTAAAAATTTTATAAATTATGATGTATTAAGATGTAATAAGGTGTATTACTAAATATATGGATAAACAGGAAAAATAAATCTGTTTCAATTTATTGATTTTAAAGGGAGGAGACTTAATTGGTAAATCTTAAAGATAAAAAATTGGATTTGTTAACCGATAAAAACAGTGTTCTAGTTTTAGTTGACTATCAGCCCGCCATGATTAAAAGCATAGCTTCCGGAGATAAAACTCTGATTAAAAATGCTGCCATTGGTGCTGCAAAGGCAGCAAAGATCTTAGACATCCCAGTGGTTTTATCTACCATTAATCCCAGACAAAATGGGGATTTTTTCCCGGAAATTACTGGATTATTCCCAGACCAGGAAGTATTTTCCAGGGAAATATTAAGTTTTGATGCATTTGAAGATGATAAAACATGGAAAGCTGTCAGGGCTGCTGGTAGAGAAAAGATAGTTGTTTCAGGATTATGGACCAGTATGTGTTTTACATATACAACCCTGCATGGTTTGAAGGAAGGACACCAAGTTTATGGTTTAATTGATGCCGCAGGTGATTCTACACCAGATGCTCATGAGTATGGAATCCAGAGAATGCTGCAGGCAGGGGTTATTCCCATTACTTTGGAGTCCCTAGTCTCAGAGTGGATGCATGACTGGGAAAACCCAAAAGCTGGAGAGCTGGTCAAAGAAGTTTATTCTAAATATGGGGCGATGATCGGACTTTAATAAATAGATAATTGTACTAATAAAATCGGTGCGAACAAAATCTTCAATAAAGGTGGGGTGATCAAATTACACATAAAGTCCCTGACACTAAACAGAATGCTCTCAATTGTCTTTGTCCAGTATGTCCAGTTTACAATGAATGTTTAAAATCCAAAGAAGAATTACTTTTTTGTTCTAGAGGAAGCACCAAATGTGAATTTGAAAAATGGGGATGTAAATGTGTAAGGTGCCCGGTGGCAATGGAATACAATTTAGTTGGACTATTTTATTGTGAAAAAGGGGCAGAAACCAAGTAATAGATATAGATTGATGTGTGTTTTATTGAAAATGCGTGTTTATTGAAATTTATTTGGGTAATAAAAATAAAGGCAGGGCTTAAAATGATCCAGATAAAAAGAGCTTACCATGAAGCTGGTGAAAACGATGGTTATAGAATATTAATTGACCGCCTGTGGCCTCGTGGAGTTAGCAAGGAAAAACTGAAAATAGATCGGTGGATGAAGGAAATTGCTCCATCGGATGAACTTAGAAAATCATTTGGACATGACCCTGATAAATGGGAAACTTTTCAGACAGAATACAGGAGGGAACTGGAAGATAAAAGTGAATTAATTAATATGATCAAAAAATTAGAAGAAAAAATGGGAAATATAACTCTTATTTACGCAGCCAAAGATGAAAAACATAACAATGCTGTGGTTTTACTCGAATTACTCAATAAAACAGAATATATTTAAAATCAAATTTTGATGGTGAAAATGAATGTGCTACCTTTTCCAGGTTCGGATTCAACCCAGATTTCACCACCATGCTGATGCACAATTCTCTGGGCAATGGATAAACCAATTCCAGAACCTTCATACTCATTATGAGTGTGTAATCTCTGAAAAATGGTGAAAATGCGTTCTAAATATTTAGAATCCATACCTATTCCATTATCCTTCACCTTAAAAGTGAAAAATTTCTTCTCCTTCTGGGCAGAAATATGGATTTTAGGTTTTTCATTGCTGCGATACTTAATAGCATTACCAACAAGATTCTGGAATAGGACAATCATCTGATTCTCATCAGCCATGACACGTTTAGGTAAATAATCATAAGTTACCTCTGCATTATTCTCATAAATTATGATGTTGAGATTTAATTTAACTTGGTCAATTACTTTTTCAAAGTCAACTTCACTGAACATCATTTCTTTATTGGCTATTCTAGAATATTCCAACAGGTCAATGATCATTTTATCCAGACGTTTAGCACCATCCACAGCAAAATTTATGAATTCACGACCATCACTATCCAACTGACCATTATATCGCCGATCTAATAACTGTAAAAATGAAGTAATCATCCTTAAAGGCTCTCTAAGATCATGTGAAGCAACATAAGCAAACTGTTCCAGGTCAGCGTTAGATTTTGCAAGTTCTTCAGTGCGCAGTTTAACCTCTTCTTCCAGATTTTCCCAGTATTCCCTGAGTTCTTTTTCTGCTTTTTTAAGTTCAGTTATATCACGTGCAGCAGCAAAAACACCCACTACTTCCCCAGACCCATCTCTATAAATGGAAGCATTATACAAAACAGGAGTTAAAGTGCCATTTTTATGCCTGATCTCCAATGGATAATCCCTAACCAGTCCATACTGGAAAACTTCTTTGTAACCTTTCTTAGCTTTATCAGGTTCTGTGAAATAATCGGCAAAATCATTACCCACAAGTTCCCCCCGCAAATAGCCAGTAACCTTTTCAGTGGCTTTATTCACATCGGTGATCTTACCATCCGGCCCGATTGTAACCAGTGGATCTAACGATGTTTCAATGAGATTACGATTGTAATCATTGGCTAATTCTAATTCTTTAGTGCGTTCTTCAACTATTTCTTCAAGATTATCCAATGTTTCATTAAGTTTAATTTCAGATTTTTTACGGTCTGTGATATCCCGATTGGTTTCAATAACAACTATTTCCCCAGAATTTTCTTCTATTAACTGTAAACGGCTTTCAACGATAATTCTTTTTCCATCTTTTCGTGCATGGACCAATTCACCTGACCATATTTTATCTTTTTTTAGCTTTTCAAGGAATTCATTTAAATCAATGGGAAACTGAGTTTTAAGTAAATTATGACTATTTGAGCCAATAGATTCTTTTTTATTGTACCCATACAAGGTTTCAGCACCTTGATTCCATGATAATATTCCATTTTCAAAATTCCAGGAGAAAATGGCTTCATAAGAAACATCTAATAAAGCTGCGTGCCTTTTTAAATCTTCTTCAACATTTTTACGTGCAGTAATATCAGAAGTAACTATTATGACACTCAAATCAGAAAAGGGAAGGGGAGTTGCACTTACCATGGTCCAAATAATTGAATTATCTTCTTTTATTACTCCAATTTCTTCATGAACCAATTTTTTCTCATTAAAAGCTTTGTTGCTGGGAATTTCATCAAAAGATAATTCATTCATGTCAGAATATACGTATTTACGATTCACAAATTTTTTTGATATTAAATCATCTTTCGATAATCCCAAAATTTTACCTAATGAAGGATTATAATACACAACATTTCTTTCTTTATCAAGAACCGAAACACCTACCGGCAGGGTTTCAAAAAGTATTCTCCATTTTCTTTCACTTTCTTGAAGAGATTCTTCAGCTTTTTGACGATCCGAAATATCTCTAATAACACTATGTGTCTTTAAAATTTTATCTTCATCTGTGAAAAATGTAGAAGTCACTTCCCCCTTAAAAAGGGAACCATTTTTTCGTTTAAATATTAACTCTGCTTTTATCCTACCTTTTTGAGCTCTTTCTTTGATTGCGGCATGGAAAGATTCGTCTTGGATAAGTAAACCATCTCTCCCAACTGCTATAATTTCATCTTGACTCATACCAAACATTTTTTCAGCTGTATGGTTTGCAGCAAGAATAGAACCATCAGGCTTAGTGAGTAACATAGCATCTAAACTAGTTTGAAAAATACTCTTATAAATGCTCAAATTTTCACCAGAATTTAAATGATGAGGCATATTATCATTAATTTTCTTTAAGATTACAATCAAACTTATAATTGAATAATATCTGTTTAATTTTTATGATAGGTTAAATTATAAATATGTTTCATCAGAAAGAGATATTGGCTTAAAATATGTAAATTTGTAATGTTGCCTACTGTAACTATTTTAATCCAGTTGTATTTTCATTAATTTGAAAATTTAAGGTTGTTTAATCTTTTTAAGGTTGGTTAATCTTTTATTAGGATTTATTACTTTAATTCCCTGATTTTCAAACTCTTCATTAAAACGTTGATCTTCGGTAAGAAGATATGCTCTACCTTCATATCCGTAGGAAATATAAAGTTTTAGTTGTCTTAATGTGGTCCCAAAATTTTTTATTTTAGGTTTAATTTCAATGAGATATCTGGAATAATGTTGGTAATGCTCATGTGAATTGTACCCTGATTTCTTACCATCACTATCACAATGTGCAGATGGGTTTTTGTTATTTAAATTGGTTTCACATTCATTAGACGAACTGCGGGGGATGGAGAATATAATATCGGGTGCACCAACTCTGTAACCATTTTCAGCAATGATAAATTCCTCAGCATGTATTTTCACGTTTTCCCAATCCCAGGTAATAGCTTCGGGGTCTTTTGATGTGATTAATTTTTTTAAATTATCCTTTTTTAGCAACCAGATTAGCAGATCATCGTGTTCAGTTGTTTTTAGTTGTTCATCATCAATTTTCCACCATCTATCCAATGTCTTGTAATGGTTTCCTTCAGTCATGATCGAACCCCCATTTAAAACTTCAGACTTAGAGTTACTATGTTTATAAATGATTAAATTAGTATCCCCCAATTGACAGTGCAATAACTAGGATAAAATTAAATATTGATTAAACAGAATAAAATAAACAGATTTTAATGATTACTTAAAAAAGTCAAACTAAAAATCGACATGAAGGAATTAGTTCTCTTAACTTAATAGAAATAGAATTAACTTAATTTAAAAATAAACCTTTTTCTGAAAAATGAAAGATTAACCGGCTTAAATACCGGATGTATTTTACAATCCCTTTTTCAATTGAGATGTTTAGTCTATTACTTCAGCAAAGGCGAAGTTTCTTCGAACAGAATTAATTCTGATTCTAACTTCTTCTCCTTCTTTTGCACCTGAAACAAAAACCACAAAACCTTCAATACGGGCAATTCCGTCTCCGTCCCTACCAGTATCTTCAATCTTTACATCGTACTCTCCACCTTCATTAATTGGTGAAGAATTTCCTCTATCATTACTACTTCCAAACATAATTTCACTTCCAATTTTCTACCTTTCGGCAATAATCTATTGTTTTTAAAAGCATATAAAGTATTTTATTAATTATTTATTTTTATGGACTTTTTTCCTCTGTTAATTTACTCCAAAGATTTTCATTCACTCTTTCAATGAGAAATTAAATAGCCTGAAAACAGGTGGCAACCAGTTTTTTACTTTCTGAGTATGCCTGATTGTAGGAAGCCCATTGTGGCATCTCATAAACCAGTGTACGGAAACCTGCTGCAGCCAGTGGATTGGAAACCGTGAGGGTGGATGAACCATGCTCAGCATTGGAACTTGAACGGTAATAGGTAAATTCAGGTAGGGTATTCTCAATTAATTCCCCCACTGCTACAGAAGGAGAGTCCATTTTTGGTGTGGCCACGTAGTATCCCATACCATAACCCGGAGCATGATCATGACATATGATCACAACTTCTGCACTGGAATTCTTTACATCCGGAATTATGTACTGTGATACAAGTCCCTCTCCATTACTTCGTCCGTTTACGTAGTTATCGGGATTATCAGTGACATTTACCATGTAGTGGATAATGACCTGATCCGAGGTTAAATTGTACTGAGTAACCATATCCGATACAGTTCGTATTGATAATTTTTCACGGGGGTGCATTCCAGTAATTACGGCTATAGTTTTAGTAGTACTGTTTGATGTGGCATTGGCTGCAGTAATAGTCTGTTTACTCACAGTTCCACGGTAATCACTGGCAATCACCGTTGGAGTTGATACTTTTAATCCTTCATTGTGAGGTATAAAAAAAACAAGATAAGATACACCAGTAATTGTTAAAATTAAGATAAGTGATAAAGCTATATATAGCTTTTTTCTACTCTTTGGTGGTTTTGAATCCAGATTTTCTGAATATACCAGCTTACCCCCGCAATGGCACCTATCATAGTCATTAGGAGTTTCATCATCATCCAGATGGTAATAACCACCACAATTCTCGCAGATTAAGTAAGGCATATGAATCAATAACTAGTTTTAGTAATAAGCCATTTAAGCTTTTGCAAACAGTAACGAATGTTATGGTTTTAATTTTTAATTATTCACTATTAATGAATATAAAACTTCTTAATTAAGTGTTATTATGAGTATTTGTATCAGTAGATTTGGGTACATTTTTTATATAACAAGTGTTATAATTAGTAGTAGTTATAAGGATTGGTTTAATGAAATAAACATAACCAAAATCAGCAATTTATAGGGAGGTTATCCCCATTAAATCTGGAAACAAAAAAACAGTTACCACTGAAGACATTAAAAATGCTCTTACCCGGACTAATTACATTCCTGACGATAACATAATAACCATCCTTTTCCTCTCCCTCGAACTGGGAAAACCTATCCTGGTTGAAGGACCACCTGGAACCGGGAAAACTGAACTGGCCAAGGCAATTGCAAGAGCACTGGAAAGGGATTTTTTCAGGGTGCAGTGCTATGAGGGAATAACCTTCGAGCAGATGGTGGGAGAATGGAATTACCAGAGGCAATTACTGCACCTGGAGATGTCCCGTCTGAAAGAAACAGATCAGGATGTATTTAGTGAGGAGTTTTTTATTAAAAGACCATTAATCCAGGCATTTATTAACCCTAAACCCACGGTAATGCTCATTGATGAAATTGACAAGGCAGATGAAGAGGTGGAAAGTTTCCTTCTCCAGGCACTGGGAGAAAAAGAGATAACCGTAAATGACCTGGGAACCTTCACCCTTAAAAATGATCTTCTGGTAGTTTTAACCTCCAATTCCCAGAGAATGTTACTGGATGAGACCCGTGATAGGTGCCTTTTCCTGTATATTGATTATCCCACTCTGGAAAGAGAAGTTGAAATAGTTAAAGCACTGGTTCCTGATGCACCCCACGAAATGGTGGAGAAAGTAGTGGGACTTATCCAGAAGATACGGAAACTGGACCTGGTGAAAATACCCTCAATCAGGGCAACTGTTGATTGGGTTCGAACACTCCTGGCAACTGGAGAGGAAGATGCCAGTAATGAATCCCTGGAAAAAACAGTACGAGTGGTTTTGAAGTCAGAAGAAGACAGGAAAAAAGTTGATAGTCGCATATTTCGATAATTTCACTTATGTTCATGATGATTGTAAGTATTCCATTGATGGTTTTAGAATTATTTGAGTGAGGAATTTATGGACAAGATCGTCACATTCTCTGGTTTGTTAAGGGAAAAGGGGATCCCAGTTAGTATTAGAAGTACTCATACTGGTACACAGGTTTCAAAGTTAATGGATGAGAATGATCCTCTTTTTAAGGAAGCCCTGGCCGCTGTATATGTTAAGGAACAGAAACAAAGAGAATCATTTAACCAGCTTTTTGAAGAATTCTTTGAAGAAGTCACAGTTGGTGATTCAGAAGATGAAGGCGATGATGGAACATCCCCCTCACCCCAAAAGAATGTTTGGTCCACTAAAAAATCCCAGACATGGGTGATTCACCATCAGGAAGACGATGCCAATAACTGTAAGGCACCGGAAATAAGTTCCAATGAATTTAATTATCACCCTCCACTGGATGATTACACCAAAACTAAGGATGATTCAGATCTTCTTTCCAGAGATATCAACACCCTGACCTCATTTGAACCAGAACTTTTCATTTTATGCCAGAAGATGGGTAAGAAAATTGCCATGGTCAGAAGCAGGCGCCAACGTCAGGCCAGTATCATGCGTCCTGATGTCCGGCGTACCATACGTAAAAATCTTCAAAATGGTGGGGCGCTCATAGATCTGGTGAAAAGTAAGCCTCGCATAAAAAAGAATCATCACTTCTTCCTGAATGATGTGAGTGGATCCTGTGACTGGATCAGTAACTGGTTCTTCTGTCTTATTTACGCTGCCCAGAACTCTTTCCGGAGGGTTAGGGTTTTTGACTTTGACAATAGAACTGTTGAAACCACCAATGCCATGACCGAACCCAGTATGATGGATGCTTTTATCAAAGTACGTGACATCCGGCAGAAAAAACTGATGATCCACGGAACCAGTAACATGTTCCAGGCCTTTGAATCATTTCTGAACAGTGTTCAGCTTAACCGACGCTCCACTCTGATGATACTCAGTGATTGCAGGGACTGGGCTGGTCCCAAGGTTGATGGCATACCAGAAAGTGCCCAACTGGTGGAAAAAATGAGTCGTAAATGCCATAAGGTGATGATATTCAATCCAGAAGATAAGAAAAAATGGGATGTGGTTGATAGCTGTGTATCCCATTACCGTGATGCCGGAGCCCAGATCCATGAAGTGCGAAATCTCAATCAGCTGGCAAATTTAGTGAGGGATATTTAAAAGAGATGGTTGAAACTGAAAATAAATATCAATTAAAGATTATTGGGAATTAATAAGATTAAATGGAAATTTTCAAATTAAGTATTATAACCTAATTCAACAGTTTTCATTGGTTTTACTCTTGAAATATCTAATAACTCGTTAACTTTTTTTCTCATATTATGGCATTTAACTGGTTTTAAGATTTTAAGTAATCTGTATGTTCTCTAATGGTCATATTAATGGAAATATTTAACCATTTTCTTAAGATATCGGCCATTATGAATCTCTTTTTCCAGGTCAAGCTCCACATATGCTTTTTTCCCCCTGCTGTAACTTGACGATATAATTAATTGGTTTCCAATGAGTTTAAAACCATCGACTGGAGTGTGCCCCACGATCATGGCTCGGCAACCAATTGTTTCCAGAAATTGGTCCACATCTTTTTTACTGTAATCACCATATCGGCGCCAGAGAAGTTCATAAAGAGGGAGGTTGTTAGAATATCCCTTTCGGGTGATATTTATAATTTCATTCAGGGATTTTATACTCTTTGGTGGTCCAGCATGGCTGATGAAGACTTTGTTAGCAGTTTTCACTGCCACTGGAAGTTCTTTAAAAAAATTGGTGTATTCCTCTAGTTTTTCCTTCCATTCCCCACCGAATTTCTCCCTTATAAGTTCCTCAAAATTAAGACTCTGATTTACACCTCCCTTGTAAAGTGTGAGCTTGGTAATGGTTGCCCATTCATGATTTCCCAGTAGTAGGTGAAAGTTTTCAAAATTTTTACAATAAGATATACCTGTATCCAAAATCTCCAAGGATTTATCGTTTTCAGACCCCATGGCATGGATAAAATCACCGGTTAAAATCAGATGGTTTTCTTTAGTTGAATGGTCTTCCCATATTTCCATAATCTTATTGAAATCTTCTAGGTTTCCGTGAAGATCTCCTGCAACTAATGCAAGACCCCGACTTGGTAATTTTATCACGTCTACCCCATGATCTTCCATAATAACTAATTACTTTTTATTCTTATTAAAATTATTCCCAATAACTTAAATATCAATTTTGACCCCCGGTTAAGTTATATGATAATAAAACAATAATTTATAATTAATATCTGTTTGGGGGACAGATCATTAGTACTGGAAAATATCTAGCAATTGTCGGAGGGCTGGGGGTTCTTACCATATTCTGTTTCTTTTTCATATATCCTAACTCAGACTTTGACCATGAATTAATTAACCAATTAAAGACTGGCACTCCAACTGATAAACTTACACTCCAAATAGAGCAAGAATCTGAAAAAGAAAAAAAAATAGCTTTAAAACATTTAGAGGCACATATAAATGATATGAACTATTGGTCAAAAATTGACAATACCTCTAAAGAAGATTTCGAATATCATATAGATACTTATAAAATGCAAATTGAAGCCATAAACAATTGTGAAAAGCTTCGTAAAGAATACATCAACCATGAAATATCAGAGGAATATTTTCTTGAGGAAATTTCATTCTTAAAAGCTCGATTGGAAACTTAAACCGGACAGTGGGAGATTATCTATGTCGCAAAAACAGATAATCATTTTAATTGGATCATTGGTGCTCTTAATTATTTTATTATTTATATTTTGGAAAGAAACATTATTGAACTGGTTTAACAGGGGATGGGAAGATGTCATTATCGCGGCTATTCTTGCTATTATCTGTGGTTTCGGGATTGAATTTTTATACCGGAAATTTTCCAAGAAATCTAAATTAGCTTTGACCACTATGGTTATGAAACCTCGTAAATTACTTGCAAAACTAGTTCTACCCGATGGTATCAGTATTACAATCACTCACTCTGAAAGAATTTTTGGTCGTGAAGATTTTTTGGGAATATTAGTGGCAGACGAGCTAATGTTTATTGGTAAAGAACATTTCAAACTTACCAGATTAGATGATGGATTTTATATCGAAGATATGGACACTAAAAATGGTACAACTGTTAATGGGGAGGAGATTAAAGGTTTGGGAAAAATAAAATTAAATGATAATGATCAGATCGGGATGGCACAAACCTTAACTGTTTCATACCATGAAGAAGATGTGAATGATTGATCCATACACGGCCTACATTCACGTGACCATAACCTAAAATACATGAGATGGAATAGCAGATTAAATAGATTCATAAAATAATTTAAAGGATTTAATGGGGATGATTATTTATTACATTTTATACTTAGTATCTGGTTTTAAATATTTGAATAAATGCCCGAGAGGGAATGGGGGGATGTTAGGACTAGACGGATTAGATCCCATTTTTGCAGTGATCACATCACCTGAATCACTAATATCAGTTATACTAACCAATGACCGAAAGCCCCTTGATGATTTACTGTTAGGGTTGGATTGGGAGTTGAAGTTTCGATTATTGGTATCTCCAGGATAAACATCACCCTCATCACCAGTAAGGTCTTTTTTGGTTAAATTAAGACTCAGTGAACTGAATTCAATTACACGTTCCCCCAATTCATTTTTACCATCAGCCTGCTCTAAAGATAGGAAAGGGTGCTTGTAATCAGTGTTTGGAAAATAACTCGATCCCCTAGTCTCATCAACATGCCAGACTAATAATCCATTACTGGGTAGAAATTCATCAAATCCTTTCTGTTGACGATTTTCCACTAAAAAGTATTCTTTCCCACCAGAACCTTTAATTTCCAGTTTAAATATATTTGCCCCATTACCTGTAACTGCAGGTATGCTGTAGGTCTGCGGCGAGCCTTTAATAGTTTCTGGTTTGGCCCAGCCTAAGTGTAATTTACACCATGCACTTAAGTGTCCTGGGGTTTTACCATCGTTATTGTAACATCCCACACCCATGAGGCACCATCTACCTACCATAGTACTTGAAAAATCAGGAAGATAAAGGTCAGGTACACCCAGTGAATGGGCTACTTCATGACAAAATCCCCCCAAATCATAGGATGGGAGTTCATGCATGAGTATGTAATTATCAGCAACTATTCCATCTTCTAATTCAATTGGTTGGGATAATTTACCCCGATGGGGGTAAAGTTGGGAAAAGTTACTGGTTCGTTCTGCACCCTCACCCGCATAAATCACGATCAGTATGTCAATATTCCCCTTCCCATCATTATCATACTTTGAAAAATTAAAACTATTCACTTCCTTTGCCTGCAGTAATGTTTCAGTTACCAGTGCCTTGGCACGAGGCATATTCCATTTTAAGGTGTCTTCGTTGACCTGGCCCAGATCCACATAATTAGAGTAATTTTCATTTGCCTGGTACCATCCTCCCACATCACCATTAATATCCAGTTGATTCCAGGATACTTCACGATAGTAATCTCTCATACTACCTGTTTCAACTTTGCCCTTGCTGAAAAGGAGATCATTATAATATTCAGGAGGAGTTTCGTTTATATGATCCGGGAAATCTACCAGTAACACTAGGGCATTCAAAGTACCTTTTAAATCCTTTTTTTCATCTTCAAATACTGTTTTTGGTGTATGAAGCCCAGTTTGTTTATTAACTTTTAGAAATTTATTCAAAGTTATGTGACGTTGATAAATTATGTTAAAAAAGTTTTTGTAATTTTTACTACTTAAACCACCTCTATTTTTAAATTCAGTTGGTTTAATACCCTTTTTAATCATTTCAGTTGTTATTTCAATTTTTTTGTAAATTTTAGGATGAGGATGTCTGAAAAAAACAGGGGCATCTTCACCATAGTTACACCCTAAATAATTAAAATTAATCAACATTTTCCCCCCTACATATAATTTTATTATTATTTTATTATTATTTCCTTTTTTAGATATACCTTTTATTGTCCTTTAATGACAAAATACTCATTATCGAACATTTAATAATAAAAATAACAATTTAAATCTTAAAGAAAAGTATTAATAGAATTAAAACAATAAAGTATAGTAATTAATTACATACTCAGGGGGGATAATTTTGCGCGGTGAGCAATACAAAAAAGGATATGCCGATGCAGAGATGGAGTATAAGGAAAAAATGATGGAAGAAGGTTTTGTAGAACAATATGCTGAGGGATACAAAGACGGATTCAGAGATGGTTATCTTGCTGCTATGAAGTCACTTGAGCAAGCAGTGACCAAAAAAGCTGAAGAACAAGGTGTAGAGCCAATACCCTGGTTTAGATGGTGGCCTTGGTAAAAAAATAATCTATTTTTTTTTTATTTTCTAAAAACCGATTAATAAATGGAGAGATGTCTACAAGAACCATTATTATATTTGTTATCTTCATAATGATAACTGGGATAATTTTAGTACTTAGAGATTATTTAATGGTTTCTTTTCAATTTCAGTGGCTAAATTTTATATATGCTCTGTTTCTGGCTATAATTGCAGCAATATTAATCAATTACTTTTACAAACGGTACTCAGCTAAATCCAAGATGTTACAAACTACAGTAACACCGCCCCGGTCCTCACAATCTCAGGCTAAACTGATTTTAAAGGAAAAACATGAATTCATCATCAAGGAGTATGAGCGAATCTTTGGTAGAGAAAACTTTATTGGTGTGTTGATGGCTGATGACCTGTTATTTATAGGGAAAGAACATTTTAAAATATCTAAAAAGGACGATGGTTTCTACATACAAGACTTAGAAACTAAAAATGGGACTCAAGTTAATTCTAAGGATATTAAAGGACTTAGTAGTGTCAAATTACATAATGGAGATAATATATTAGTGGCGGATGTTTTGAATATTAGATACATTGAAAAGATAGTTTGATGAGGGAAGGGATTTCAAATGTGTGGTTTCCGTATAAACACTCATTTATTCTTGTTTTTTTTTATTCTGAGCATTATTGTTCTTTCTTTAGGTTCATGCACAGCCCAAGATAGTAAAAGAGTGCTTTTTGATGAAAGTGGATCCTACGGTAAATTATACACAATTTACAATTCAGGCGCCTCAGGAACCTCAGTTTTTGCCAATTTACTGCAAGAAAATGGTTTCAAAGTTTCAACAGATCAGGGCCCCCTAACACCAGAAAAACTTAAAAATTATGATGTGGTGGTCATGATGTTCCCTTATCGTAACTACACTAACCAGGAAATCATTTATCTTAAGGAGTATGTCAGTAATGGAGGTGGACTCCTACTGGTAGGTAATCCTTGGGGAGTGGAAGATGGGGATTCGCATTCAATATATAACCGAATTGCCAACGGATTCGGAGTGGACTTTGCCTACAATGTTCTAGTGGTGGATCCCAATGAAAATATTGGACTTTCCAATTTTATTAAAGTCACTGATTTAAGATCAAATCCTTTAACATCCAATATAGATGAAATTTATTACATGCAAGGAACATACTTGAGCAATCCAGGTTGTTCAACGGTTGCTATCTATTCCGGGAAAGATTCCTGGGCGGATAATCTATTTTTAACATCAGAAGGATATTCTCAGAATAACCAACTAAGGGAATCAAATGAAACTGGAGGTCCACTTCCATTATACTCTACCATGGAATACGGTAAAGGTAAAATCGTTTTCGCAGGTTCTGCAGCATCTTTCACCAATCTTTACATCTACAGGAGCAACGGATGGAAATTAGGTTTAAACTCAGTAAACTGGCTTTCAAATAATCCCATACCCTCAGAATACAAAACTGCAGGCGTATTCTCATTAACACTGGGAGATTTAGGATACAGGGTGTCAGGAACAATTTTATTAGCTATTCTAATCATAATAAGTCTGTTCTTTATCATAAAACGGGAGAAAAAAGTTGAATTATCCCGGGTGATCAAAACCATTAAAAACTGGAAATATTATGTTTTAATCGGATTTAATCTTTTTTTCACTGTATTGGGAGCTATAATGTTCTTCCCAGTTAATTTCATGCTTTTTGACCGTACCCAGTTCTTATATTATGATCCATATTTCGGTTACACCTTACTAATCACCGGCTTATTATTCCTGTTATTCAATGGCATAATACTGTACAACATCATATTCAGAGAAAGAATCCCAGCAAAATATAACTACTTCAACTTAGGAATACTCCTAATTTTCGCGGGATTCACAATTTTTCTGGGACCAGTATTCTCCTTTCCCATGATGGAAATATTCACCATTGGTAGTCTAATTCTACTGGCCCCAGGTGTGATTAACTACTGGTTTATCCACAATCATGGATACGATCTGATAATAGAAGGTAAAGAATTCAACAGACTGGCCAAATTATCAATAAAATCACTGCCCTACGAATTACACTCATTATATCATGATGCAATATACTTGGGAGAAGGTGGTTTTGGAAGAGTTTACCATGCAAAAACAATGAAAGGCGAAGACGTGGCCATTAAAATTCCTAAAAGCTTTGATAAACGTGCTGAGAAGACTTTCATTAGTGAAGTTTCCAATTGGAGTCAATTAAACCATCCCAACATTGTGCAGCTCTACAATTTCAAAATTCTTCCTATACCTTATATAGAAATGGAATATTGTGAACGCGCACTGGAACACGGAAAAAAACCGCTAGATGAATCCATTAACATAGTATATGAGAGTGCAAAGGGGCTTTCTTATGCCCATGGCAAAAACATCATACACGGCGATGTTAAAACTTCCAATATAATGAGTCATAATGGAGTGTACAAAGTTTCAGATTGGGGTTTAAGTAAAATGACCACCGGTGAATCAGTAACCCTTTCCGGGGCAACACCCCAGTATGCTGCTCCAGAACAGATATCATACGAATTTGGAAAGTCAGATGAACGTACTGATATATACCAATTAGGAGTTGTGTTTTATGAATTGGTAACTGGACAGTTACCCTTTGAAGGGGAAATCTCAGTAGTTTACGGTTCCATACTTAACAGTGATCCTGTTCCCCCGTCTCACATAAATCCCAAGGCTCAGCTGGTTGAACCCATCATCATGAAATGTCTGAATAAGATTAAAAAGGAAAGATACAATTCCATGGAACAGCTTATAGAGGAACTTGAAGATTACCGCAAACCCAGTGATGAAACCATAATAATGGAAAAAGACTAGGAATAATATTAAACATGAATGGATATTTTGACTAACTAATAAATTTCTAGAAAGTAAATTATTGGGAACTGCCCTGTCCAAAAAAACTTTCCAGTGTAATTACTTTATCTTTACCCAATTCCCTTGGAGGTTCCAGTGCCTTGAATTCCATTTTTTGTTCTTCCAGTAATTCACGGGCATCATCGGTAACAGAAGGGGCAACTAAAACTCCCCTGACCGCTTCTTTATGATCACTGAAGCAATCAACATACCTTCGCAACTGTTTAACCGCGTTAACACCGGCTTTTCTACTTTTCAGTTCTAGAATGGTTATATTACCCTCATGATCTTTACCCAGTATGTCAATGAATCCCTGGGGAGTGTGATATTCACGTGAAGTGGGTCGAAAACCCTTTTCTATAACTTCAGGATCCTTAAATATAAGATCACCCATATTTGCCTCGTAACCAGCAAGTTCCAGGCTTTCAACATCTTCACCTATGAAATAAGATATCATGTGGGTTTGCAGAATTTCTGCTTCCAGGGACTCTGTGGGGTTTCGCCTGACTCCTCTGATTTTAACCATTCCCTGATGAATATCAGCTGTGACTTTGGTTTTGGGCGGTTGCCAGTTTACGGGTTCCAGGTTTCGGTCCTGGTGGATTATGAATGAGCCATCTGATTTGATTAATATGATCCTGTCACCTAATTCCAGGCGACTTACAGCCCTTCCATCATAATAAACACGACAGGAAGCCATGATAGTAATAACTGCCCTTTTTAATAATCCTTCATTAATAATCTCCAGTACTCGTTGGGTATCCGGGTTTTTTTCTTCCACCAGTTTCATGATATAGAATTTCAGAGCTTATATTAAAAGTATTTCACTATTATCATACTATAATCATTTTAATAGCGCTTAATATTATTAATTGTAGATATTCAGGATTCAAGGTTAGCATATACAACTTCATCCCATAATAAAAAATAGGGGGAATTGATATGGAACAATTGGAAAAACTTAAAAAAATAACAATGCCAACAGCCATGGTATCATCTAAAGCCGTTTCAAATGTAATAGTGTACAAAATAGATGGCAGTAAGATAATGACAGTTACTCCTGCAGGGTTTTATATAACCAAAAGCCATATTGGGAGCAATCCTTCGGTTTTCAATACAGTGAAATCATTTTAATCTTTTGAATTTGTAATTTGAGTACTGGGATCATTTTTTTAAACTATTTGCTCTAACTTTATCAGTTGCTTCGCAATAATCTGCTATAAATTATCTCCCTGCTTTGCAAATAATTTGCTCTAACCCTTCAGATGCTTTGCAAATAATCTTAAATGATACCAGCAAAAGATTTTCAGGCAGGTCCGGAGTAAGTAGAGGGGATCCATCCCGGGATAATAAGGGAATATTCCCTACTTAATGTCAGTTGAATATTAAGGAAGTATTCATTAACTTATTAATGTTGGTCACCGTTCAATTTATTAAAATTGAGATATATAATAAGATTAAAAACCGGTAAAGCTTTAATAAATTCCTTAACTTGAAAGTGTTTTGCGTTTTTATCAATGGGAGGCCAATGTTGGAAAAAAATTTCATTATTGACACCGAACTCTCATCAGGGCACCTGGAAGAAGCACTGGATTTTTTGCGAGAATTTTACCTGTTACCTCAACCGGACTCATTCCAAAATGTTTCCAAAGGAATGGTAGGTGGTGTTGGAGTTTTAAAATATACTGCTACCAGCAAAGAGGATGAATGGGAAGTTCGAGTGGAAATACAGGCAACAAATCCATTTTCTGTCAAGTTATTACCAGTTACGGTTCCTACTAATTTTAACATCTCCCCTAAAATTGATCTCCTGGAAGAAGAACTTTTCATTGCAATACAGGCATTTGAGGATGCCATCCGCCAGGCCACCCTTTACTTTGCATGGGTAGAGGGAGAAAAAATCATACCAGAGGCACCTCCCACCCATCGTAAGAAGGCATCTTTCCGCATGTTTGGTAGCAACATGATCATGATCTACATCCTCTTTTTTGGAGTTAACATTCTACTTTTCCTTTTACTGGGAATATTCCTGGCAATAATAGGTATACTCATTTTTCAACTTTTTATAGTTCTATTATCTGACCGGATATTACTTAATACCAGTGACTGGAGGATCACACCTGAAAATCCACGGGTGCATATTCTGGAGTATCAGCTACCCCTGGAGGAGTTCCAGAAATTCCAGAAAAAATTCGGTAAAGATAGTATAATTAAAATGAAGGAAGAAATCTACAAGAAAAGCCTTGCAGTGGGCCTTGAACCTACCTGTGAGTTAGGAGAAGACATATTTCAGGAATATGGTTTCCACTGCCAGGCCGAAATTAAGGTCGCCAAGGTGATTGATGTTTACAGCATAGTGGAAGAAGCTGCCAGTAAATTCAATGTTACCATGCCCAAAGTTGCTTTAAGTAACACCATGATCCCCAATGCCGCTGCTACTGGCCCCAGTCCCAACCGGGGACTGGTACTCATCACCACAGGACTACTGGTGCAGCTGGAAGAAGATGAGATACTATCAGTGATAGGTCATGAAATGGGTCATCTATCCGGCAGAGACCCGATAATACTCTTCAGTATAATTTCTGCAGAATTCATACTCAGATTCACCATCCTATTCCCACTGGTGGTCCTATCACCACTAATTTACCTGATTGTGGCATTAGGGTTTATTTTCTTTGTGGCCAAGTTCTTTGAAACCCGTGCCGATCTTTTATCCGCCATGAAAATAGGTCAACCTCAGGTTTTAGCCAGTGCACTGCGTAAAATTGGTTACCAGCGCCTTCATGCCGAAAGGATTTCACCCACCAGATTCCCCTCCTGGATAAACTTCGATCCCCATCCACCAATCTACTTCCGTATAGATCGCCTGGAACGTATGAAAACACCAGTAAAGGTAAAAAATCCCCTCTTAAAATCAGCGGGAGACGTGGTTAATGGTTTTAAACGTACACTTGGATTGTAATGATAACAATAATGGATATTTGGCTTAAAAAAATGATTGTTGAATAATTAACCTCTAAAAGATGATGATTAAGGAGAATACTTGACTCTAAGATGATAAGTTGAATACTTTACCTCTAAAAGAGGGTTATATATTGTAGCCTTATTACTTATTGAGAACTTAATTGCCGGATCTATGGAATAATAATTTTTAGGTTAATAAAAATTCTAAGGAAGTGTGACATGCAAGTTGATGTGGACTGTCTGGAGGAATCAGGTCAAAACTGGAATGTGCGAATAAAAGTCCTTCTCACAACAGAAGAGCTTTCACTAATAGATTATGAAGCCCTTGAAGATTTAGAGGATTTTAATATCCAAATAAAAGCTCCCATAATTTATTTCAACAGTTTTCTCAGTATAGCAGAGCCCTGGGAAGATGAACCATTAGAAGAACTAATTAAATCTATTAAACTTGAAGTTGAACACAGGATGAAGAGTTTATTAAAATAAATCATTTATTAAATGAATAAATCCGATGAATAATTTCAAGTAAAAAACATTCTTTCCATGAATAATTTGATTTTCTTATGATTTGATTTTCTTAATAATAATAATATGATGAATATTATTTAAATAAAGAAGAAAAAAAGTTTTTTAAGGATTATGATGATTTTATAATCCTTAAAATTAATTTTACCATTTCAACAATGGTCGCAATTACTATTACCACCATTGCCACGATAAGAGCAAATTTTACAGAGAAAGTGACCAGATAATTGCTGAATACAAATGGGAATACAATGTATAAATAGTAAACAACCAGAAATCCCAGTATGTTCAATATTATCCGAATTATACTCCTGAACCAGGCAGGGTGATAGATTAAGAAGATGATATTCCCAATTATGGTCGCAGAGATGGAAATGTTAAATATCCACAGAACATCCTGGAAGGAAGAGGCTATGAAGCTCAAATTCCATGAAAGTAAGTTGTTAACTATATATAAGAAAATCAAATTAACAACAATGGCTACAATAAATTCTGAGGTTTTAGGTTCCTTTTCTTTTAAAAAGTTTTTAAGGAAATTTTTCCCATTTCCCTTGTCTTCATTAGAATTTTCCTGCAAAGTTCCCTTGTCTTCCTCATTAGGTGATTCCTTCAAAATACCACGTCCTCATTAGTAGTATTAATCCTTACATTATTAAAAATTGAGCAAATATTAAACATAATAACTCTGTAATTCCTATTATCAGTTGATATCTATTTTGATGATGATTATTTAAAAATTTATTTAGACTAATTTTTTAATTTAGACTTATAATTTCAAAATTTAACTTATAATTTCAATTAATTCAATTTTAACAGGGAGCCAATGATCCGGAATAACTTGAGTGATAATATTCATTTTGAGGATAATTTCCCCAACCCAGTATATGAAAGCAAAGCACCCCCTGCACAGAAAGCTGCAAATAAAAAGAAGGAAATATGAAGTCCTTCCATGAATAAAGGATAATTAGAGGGTGCTATTTCCACGTTGCCCATTAATCCAGTTAGGATAAATAGTAAAATACCAAGACTCATGGTTTGACCAATAAAGACCAGGGTGGATAGGGTTGCTGATCCAATACCATAGTACTTGGTGGTTAAGGACCCCAGGAAGTTCCTATTGGTTGGTGTGGAAAACAATCCTAACCCTACTCCAACCAGAACTAATCCTATCACAACCTGTGTTAAGGATGTATTTATATCCAGTAAGGTAAGGATAAGTAATCCAATAGTGCCGATTGTCGCCCCTAGAATAATAAAGCTTTTATGATCATTTTTATCAACCATGTATCCCACAAGAGGTGACAGTAATGCCACTGCAAGTGGTTGGACTGCTAATATAAGTGCGGTGGTCATGGTGTCCAGTCCACGCAGGTCCTGAAGGTATAAACTCAAGAGCGTCCACATTGCTGAGGTAGCAATGGTCACCAGGAGAAGGGATATACCAGAGAAACTGGTAATCCTATTCTTAAATATTTTAAGGGTTAACACGCGATTATCAGAAGACTTGATTACAATGTAAAAGACAGCCAGCCCAATAAGACCTATAAATGAGATGATCTTCCCTGTAAAGTCGTGGAGGGTTGAAAACCCGTACATTAATGCAGTGAGTGAAAAAATGTAGATAACTGACCCTGTTAGATCGAATTTATCACCTGGAGACCCTTTCCACTCACCCTTTAATCTGGTTAGGATCAACGCTAGTGCAAATAATCCTATGGGAACATTGATAAAGAATATACTTCTCCATCCAAAATTTTGGGCCAGGAAACCGCCCAGGAGCGGTCCCATGAACAGCCCAATATAGACTGCGGTGGTGTTGATCCCCAGAACCCGACCCCTTTTATTTTGGGGAAAGATGGAAATTAAAAGGGCAATTCCAGTGGCAAAGATCATAGCACAACCAACTCCCTGCAGGAAGCTGAATAATACCAGTATAATCCCTGAATTTGAAAAGGATGCTAGTAAAGATGCTGCAGTGTATATTGCTAACCCGTAGGCGAATATTTTTTTTCGACCGTGTATGTCTGCCAGTTTTCCAAATGGCAGGACCATGGCAGCATTGGCCAGAACAAATGCTGTGGGAATCCATCCTAAAAGTAGTATGCTAACTGAAAGGTCACTCTGGATAAGGGGAAGGGCCAGACTAAGGGATGATCCCATAAAGGGTATTAAAAAGGATCCAATAACCACCAGTACCAGTGCACATCTTTCCCCAGATACGGATTTTTCACCTGAATTTAAAGTCATTGATATTACTTCCCCCGTCCATATCCCATAATTCTTGTTATACCCTGCATTATCTTTATATTTAGTTATTCACACATTAATTCCATCCCTACTTACTGCGGATTGTTTACTTGTTGAAAATCTTAAGTTACTTAAGTATAATTATATGTCTCATCTATAGAATACATTGTTTAGATGATAGTTGATTAAAAACTCAACTTACCAAGCCTTCATTGATAACCATTCATTGATAATGCCTTTAATAAATGTTAAGTTCTCTCAAACAATTAATAGATATTCCTATGGTGATCCTATGTTTTCAAGTATAATACTGGCCGGAATATGGGGTTTTGTAGCTGGATCTGCCCTTCTTATAGGTGCATTCTTTGGCTACTTTTTTAAGATCCCACAACGCTGGGTGGCCTCTATCATGGCATTTGGGGCTGGTGTTCTCATGTCAGCGGTTTCATTTGAACTTCTGGATGAAGCCTATGCCCTGGGAGGACCAGCACATTTAGTAGCAGGATTCCTGTTAGGTGCCTCAATTTTCACCATAACCAACATTTACCTGGCACGTAAGGGAGCCAAGCACCGGAAAAGATCGGTGAAACCAGAGGAAAATGACACGGATAACGGGGCCATGGCCATAGCAGCAGGATCGGTCATTGATGGCATTCCGGAGTCAATTGCTATTGGACTGACCATGATCGGTGGGGGTGTGGTGAGTACCGCCACTGTGGTTGCTATCTTCCTATCCAACATACCAGAAGGTCTTTCCAGTTCAGCTGGAATGAAAAAAGAAGGTTGGAAAGCCAGGAAAGTTTTCTCTTTATGGCTGACTATTGCCATCGTTACCAGCTTATCTTCACTGGTAGGCTACTCCATATTCAGCCAGTTACCAGTTGAGGTGACTGCAGTTACCCTATCTATTGCTGCTGGAGGTATTCTGGCCATGCTGGTAGATACCATGATCCCTGAGGCCTTCTCTGAAACCCATAACCTGGCAGGGATGGTGACTGTGATTGGTTTTGCAATTTCTTTTATTCTTTCCAAATTGTAGGAAAACCCGATTATATTGAAAACTAGATAAATACAAACTAAATATATAAGACTAGAAAATAAAAACAGGAAATCATCAATTAACAGGAAAAAATGTAAAAGCTGAAAATGTATAGCTGAAAATATATAAGTTAAGTGTAAAAATTGTATAATTTAGGTTAGGGGATAAAATGAGTATTGAGTGTCCTTACTGTGAGAAACTGGTTGATTATAACTTTGGTGATCCACTAATGGAGACTGAACACTGGATTGTGTTTCTGGCACCTAATCAGAGTAATCTGGCTACCTGTGTGGTAGCACTGAAACGAGACCAGAAAACTTTGACAGGCCTATCCAAGGAGGAATGGGATGATTTTATTTTGCTCCTGGAGAGTATGGAGAAGGCAGTTAAATCTGCATTTGATGCTACTCTTTTTAATTGGGGCTGCCTTATGAACACTTTTTACCTTGAAGGTAAACCAGAACCACACCTGCACTGGCATTTCATTCCCCGTTACAAGCATACAGTGGATTTTGCTGGTTGCACCTTTGATGATCCCCACTTTGGTTATATGCGTCCCAGACCACCGAAAAATATCTCTTCTGATGTTCGTGATAAGATTGCGGATAAAATAAGAGAATTTATTTAATTTAGATCCCATTTATTAAAAGTACATTCCATTTATTTAATTATTTTTATGAATACTTTTCATGATTACATTTGATGATTACTTTTCATTTTTCTTCAAACGAGCATTAAGTTCCTGTATTGCTTCTTCTACCTGCAGGCGGACGTACCATTTCTCATCATCCACTGCATCCAGGAGTGGTTTTATTGCCCGCTCATCACCAATCATACCCAGTGCTCCGGCAGCATGTCGTCGAACACTAACATTATCATCTTTCAAAGCCTCAATAAGAATGGGAACTGCTTTTTCATCACCAATCATACCCAGTGCTTCTTCAGATGCACTGCGGAAACTGAAATCATCATCGTTAAGACCATCAATCAAATGATCAACTGCCCGTGAATCCCCTAAATGACCCAGTGCAATGGCAACATTGTTGCGTATCTTTTCATCCTTAAGTGATTCTAAAAGGGGCAGTAATGCTCTTTCATCGCCAATTTCCCCTAGAGCATCTGCAGTTTGCAATCTAACGTACCATTTCTCATCACGGAGCGTTTTAAGGAGGAAAGGAACAGCATCAGGATTTCCTATTTTACCCAGCGAACTGGCAGCATTCCAACGGACATCCCCATCATCATGATCTAAAGCTGTAACAAGGGCTTTAACTACGTTTTCATCATTGAATCTTCCCAGTGCCCTGGCAGCTTTAGCACGATTTTTATTATTGCCCTTTTGTAACGTTCTAATGAGGCCATTGATGTCCCCTTCACTTTCCAGTTTATCCACATCTGGATTGAAACTTCCATTAAAAATACTCATATCTAAAATACCCCCTCTTATGGTAAAGCCCGATTAAGATTTTATAATCCTGAGTTTTTGTGATATAGAGATTTTATTAATATTGAAGATTTTCGGAAGATTTTTGAAGATATCTGGAAGATTTATATTAAATTAATGGTTATAAATTCCCTATTAAGGTTATAAACCCTCATTAGAATTTATTGTTCCCTTTTCTGCGTATTCCCTGAATTTTTCCATATATTGATGAGCTGTGGGATAACTTTTGTTGAACTCAACAAATTTGCGTAATTTGTTAATGGAAGATACATCCATCACATGTTCCATGGAACAGGCATCATTTTCTGCTACTTCACTATCCACACCCATCATTATCAGGAAATCCTTGAGAAGATGATGACGGCAAACTACTTCCTCAGCAATCTTAATACCATCATCCTTTAACTGGATTGTACCGTAACGTTCATAAGAAACCAGGTTCATTTTGGAAAGTTTTTTCACAGCTTCCACAACACTGGGGGGTTTTACTCCCAGAGTTTGAGCCACATCTTTAACTCTGATGGTTCCGTGTTCCTGTTCCAATGAATACATGGCTTCCAGGTAATCTTCCACACTACGGGTTATCTTCATAGGTTTAACACTCATTGTAAGTTAATTTTGTTTTTTTATTCTATTAACTTTATCTTTATACATAATATTAGTAACTTTAAATTTCTCTGGTTCAAATTCCATTGCACATCAAATTAAAATCTTAATGAAAATCCTTATAAACTCTAATATACTTATAAACCTTATTATAGATAGATTAAGTGTTTAAATTAAAGGTATAGATGAGTGAAGTTTAAAGTCAATAATAATTTGATTTTATTATTATAAGAGGAATCTAACATGGCAAAATTTAGTATGGAAATGGCCATTTTGACCAGCATGATACTAGGCCTCATTATGGCCTTTTTTAAGTTCGGAAGCATATTTGCACTGGCAATAGTGGGTTTTGTGGCGGTTTTCCTTACTACTGATGAAGAAGCTAGTTATAAGGTTGGAGCACTGGCATCTGCTTTGCTTGGCCTCCTTTATTACGTTTTTTCCCTGTTTACTTCACCAGACATACCCTACCAACTTCCCAATGCAGTGGTAATTGGAGTGGGTTATACACTGGATGGAATATTTACTCTGTTTCTGGGACTGATTGTGAGTTTGTTAATTTATGGTTTGATGGGTGCTATTGGGGGATACTTCGCAGATAAACTCTTTAAATCCCAGGACAAACCTAAAAGTCCCAAAATCACTGAAAGACCACAAAGAATTATTAAAAGAAAACCAAAACAACCTCCTAGAAGAACCCTCTACCGAAAATGAAGGATACCATTCATTATTAGCGGTTGTTTAATTCAAGAAGTAGACTAATTAAAGAAAGAATTAATTCAGGAACTAGATTAAATCTAAATTTATTTAATCATTTTATTTTAATAATATCCAAATCATCATACCCAAAAATCATCTTAAGTCTTAAATGATTTTACATAATGCAAAAACAATTAAATAACCTAAAAACATTTAATATTATTTTTTAAACGTGATCAAAATGAAAAATGTGATTGTGGTTGGATCCGGAGCTGGTGGGGCAACTGTTGCCAGGGAACTTGCCTTAAATGGAGTATCAGTTACACTGATTGAAAAGGGAAAAAGAGTTACAACAGATACAGCTTTCCAGTGTTATGATAACCTGGATATTGGAGTGGAACTTCTAAAAACTTCCTGCCTGGGGGGCACCACCCTGGTAACTGCAGGAAACGCGGTTCGAACCTTTCAGGAAGAATTTAAAGAAATGGGAATAGATCTTTCCCTTGAATTTGAGGAAACAGAAGATGAATTAAATGTGGGACCACTTCCAGATACTCATTTTGGAGAAGGCACTCTCAAGATCATGGAAGCTGCTTCTTCACTGGGTTTAAAAATGGAGAAGATGCCTAAATCCATTGACCCTGAAAAATGCATCCCCTGTGGTAAGTGTGCCTTTGGATGTCCACGGAATGCCAAGTGGAGCTCTCTTAATTATTTAGATGAGTCTCTAACGCATGGTGTTCAGATTATTGAAAACACCACTGTAACTGGGGTTACAACTACACAAGGGCGGGTTAAAGGTGTCAAAACATATAATCCTGAAAATGGACTTAAAAATGAATATATTGCAGATATGGTCATATTATGTTCTGGTGCCATCCAGACACCGGGATTGCTGAGATCCGCGGGTTTGGTGGCCGGTGAAAAACTCTTTGTGGATACCTTTGTTACAGTAGGCGGGTCACTACCTGGTATTGGCTTCTATAAAGAAGTATCCATGAACAGTCTAATGAAAAAGGACGGCTTTCTACTGGCACCACATTACTCCAGTTTACTGATACCCCGGATTGGTCAAAGCAACATTCAGGAAAAGGATATACTGGGAATGATGGTTAAGATACCTGATGAATCTTCCGGTCGGGTGGATGAAAGTGGTGTGTTTAAACAGAGCACAGCCCATGATGTGGGACTTCTGGCCGAAGGATGTGCTACTGCAGGAGCTATCCTCACCGAAGCTGGTGTTGACCCGGGTACACTGGTTTCAACCCCAGCCCGAGGTGCACATCCCGGTGGAACTGCTGCAGTGGGAGAAGTAGTGGATAAAAATTTGGAAACAGAAATTGAAGGACTCTACGTGTGCGATGCCAGTGTTTTTCCCATGGCACCAGGTGCACCACCGGTTCTTACTATTCTGGCACTGGCTAAGAGATTGGCTAAGCACATTACAAAAGGATAATTATCCATTTTTTAAAATAATATATTTTAATTGAAAGAGAATGTATCCTAATTTAATCCTTTCAAATTAGCTGTCACATAATATAATAAAAGCAGAGCACAGGTGAAAGTACATACCTATGATAATTTATTAAATCCATTAGAATCACATGAATGCAATTCATACCTAAAATGGAATTCCAACAGTTTGATTTTCATAATAGAAAGTATTAAAACCATTTAAATCCTTCATAAATGCCAGATACTCATTTAAATCTGCATCATAATATCGTCTGGTCTGGTTGATTGAAGGATTATAAGCTCTATTGTGCCATACGATAAATTCATGTCCCATGCTTCTATCATAACCAGGGATCATTTTCCCATTCTTATCATAACGAGCCATCCAACAAATCTGGACATCTTCGGCTCCCTTACTTTTCAAGTAATTTGCAAATACCCTAGCCCTGTCATCACAGTCCCCTCCCTGTTGCCAGAATGTTTCCGGGTGCGGGCCACTGGTTACAGTGTAAGGCATGTTTGCTATCTTATTAAAATAAATCTCGGTTGATGGGTTCTGAGGGAATGCTGTGGCCGTTGTGACATAAAAACCAACAGAAGCAATGGTAAGGATTAAAATTAGAGTGATTAAGGGCCATCTGAATCTTTTAATATTATATCTCATTAAATCATTCTTCCCCTTGTATTATTGATGTTTCAGTTCTATTATTTAGATGTTTACTTAACTCTTCACAATTATTTTATATTATTTATTGAGAAGAATAGAGTATTAGTGAAAAAAACTTGGATAATTTGCAATATCTTATTGTTGAATAAATCATTATGATTGAACTAAAATTCTTATTGAATAAATGAAAATAAAATCAAGACAATATGCAAAAATTACATCCGTTTGGAGGTTAAAAATATGTGCCCATTAGTTAAAATAGAAATTCGTAAAGGATTTTCCTCAGAATATAAAAAAGCAATCTTAAATGGTGTGCACCAGGCACTGGTGGATGCACTGAGCATCCCTGATAGTAACCGTTTTCAACGGATTTATGAACTGGATAAAGAAGATTTTGAATGTCCACCGGACCGTAGCCAAGCAGTGACCATGATCCAGATTACAATGTTCCCGGGACGTTCATTTGATGCTAAAAAGAAACTTTACCAGGATATTGTCCATAATTTAGGTGAAAATCCGGGTATTGATGGTAATGATATTATGATCATTCTTCTGGAGCCACCTATGGAAAACTGGGGTATTCGTGGTGGGCAGCCAGCCAGTGAAGTGGATTTTGGATTTAAAATAGATGTTTAATTTATAATTTTTTTTATATTTTATTTATTTCAAATTTATTTTTTGCCAACTTCTCCTAAATTTTCTTCAAAGTTCTCCAATAACCTAACAAATAAATAGCCATATTTGTTTTAAAGTTTTTAAATAAATTTTATAAATATTAAAACAAGTTCTGTTATATTAACCTAACAAAACTTATCATGGAACATATTTTATTATAAGTTAAATTATAAGTGAATATTTTAAAAATAAATTGGATACTAAAAGATGATTTAAGATGATTTATATTTTAGAAAAGAAAATTAAAAAAAGAACTTCCCCTCTAATCAAAAAGGGGAAGTTTCAGTTTTCTATTTAAATAGCTGGAGGCGGTTAGCTATTTTAAATAAATTTGACTTATTCTTTGGAATTTGTGGTGACCCTTTGGTGATAACACATTCAGACACCCATTATGTTGGTAACACTTAGTAAGTTGATACCATAAGTGGGCAATCCATTTATGTAGGTAAAACATCCCTCCCATAGGTTTCATTTAAAACCTGTGCCAGTCCCACGTACACTGCACTGAAACCAGTGAATATACCTTCATAACCTGCAATCAGGGTTATAGTTGCATTACCAGTTACATCTCCCAGTGCCAGTAGGAAGAAGAGTACTGCCAGAGAGAGGAAGACCACCTGCAATCCACGGCTAAGTTTGAGTGTCCCAATGAACATCACCAGGGTGAATAATCCCCACATAAATAGATATGATGCCAGTGCCAGTTTATCCGGTGCTGCAGCCAGGCCCATTTTGGGAAGGATCAAAAGAAGTACGAAACTCCACCAGAAAAGGCCGTATGAACCGAAAGCTACCATTCCAAAGGTGTTACCTTTCTTGTATTCCATTGCACATGCCATTATCTGGGCAATTCCACCGTAAGCTATTCCCATTGCCAGTATCATACTGTTAATAGGGAAAAACCCTGCGTTATGTATGTTCAGCAGGACAGTGGTCAAACCAAATCCAAGTAGTCCAAGAGGTGCCGGATTGGCAGTTAAATCCTCTATCAAGACAGATTTTTTGTTTTCTTCCATATTATCACAACATTAATGGGTTAATCTATTTGATTCATCATCTCCCTTTTTTATTTAATTTAAATCAATTTTCACGTTGCCAAATCTATTCTTCCACTGATATTCCAGTTTATTCTTCCAAAGATACTCTTCCAAATTTCATTCCTTCCAGTGATATTCTAGGTTTATTCTTCCAGAGTGGAAGTATCACCCAGATCCTCACCCATTTCCTGGGCACGGAGTATCCTGCGCATTATCTTACCACTCCTGGTCTTGGGTAGTTTATCCACCTGTACTATCTCACCCAGTACTGCAACTGGTCCCAGTTCATACCGAACATGCTTTTTTAGCTCCTCTATGAGCTGGGTTTTGAGTTCGTATCCCTCTCGGAGGATGACAAATGCCTTGATAACTTCACCCTTAATTGGGTCAGATTTTCCAATGACCGCAGCTTCTGCAACAGCGGGATGTCCTACAAAGGCAGATTCAACTTCAGCTGAACCTATACGGTGCCCGGCTATCTTGAGAACATCATCACTACGTCCCTGTATCCAGAAGTATCCATCGGCATCTTTTCGAACCATGTCCCCTGCCCGGTAGACGCATCCTGGAATGTCCTTCCAGTATACATCCAGGAATCTTTCCTTATCATTGTACAGTGTGCGGAACATGGCGGGCCATGGTTTTTTGATAACCAGGTATCCTCCTTTGCCCTGAGGTACAGGGTGACCTTCTTCATCCACCACATCGGCATCAATTCCTGGGAAGGGAAGTGTTGCTGATCCAGGTTTTAAATTAGAAACTGGTAATGGGGATATGAGGTGCATTCCGGTTTCTGTCTGCCACCAGGTGTCCATTATGGGGCAGTTTTCTTTTCCCACGTTTTTGTAATACCACATCCATGCTTCTGGGTTTATGGGTTCTCCCACTGTTCCCAGGATGCGGAGTGAATCCAGATTGTAGAGATTGGTGTAACGTGTACCGAATCTCATGAGGTGCCTGATCGCGGTAGGTGCAGTGTAGAACTTGGTTACTCCGTATTTTTCCACGATCTTCCACCACACTCCTGGGTCGGGGTAGTCTGGTGCTCCTTCGTATACCACAGTAGTGGTTCCCAGGAGTAATGGTCCGTAAATAACATAACTGTGTCCTGTTATCCATCCAATGTCCCCGGTACACCACCAGAGGTCGTTTTCGTGTATGTCGAATATGTTACGTAATGTGGTGGCTACACCAACCATGTAACCGGCAGTGGTGTGCAGTACTCCTTTGGGTTTTCCAGTACTCCCTGAAGTGTAGAGTATAAAGAGAGGATCCTCTGAATCCATCCATTCCGGTTCACAGTAGGCAGGTTCACCATCTACCAGTCTTTCGTAGAAGATTTCCCTTCCAGATAGTTCTGATATTTCAATGGGTGTTCCGGTGTGATTAACCACCACTATAGTTTCAATGGTGGGGCACTGCAGTATTGCTTCATCAGCAATGGATTTTAAGTTGATGATCTTTCCCCGACGGTAGGTTCCATCTGCGGTGAAGAGGACTTTGACCTTGGCATCATTCATACGCTCCACAAAGGCACCAACACTAAGTCCAGAGTAGACCACACTGTGCACTGCTCCGATCTTGTTACAGGCCAGCATTGCAACCAGAAGCTCGGGACACATTGGAAGGTACATTGAGACTGTGTCACCCTTTTTCACACCTAAATTTTTAAGGGCATTGGCCAGTTTGTTCACCTGGATGTATAGCTCGTAATAGGTGATTTTCTTTTCCTGTCCACGTTCGTTAATGTATAAAATTGCAACCTGATTACGTTTTTCAGTTTCAATCCATCGATCCACGGCATTGTATGCCAGGTTGATCTTCCCCCCTGTGAACCACTGGTAAAATGGTTTGTTATCATCATCCAGGACTTTGTCCCATTTTTGGAACCATTCAAACTGTTCAGCTTTTTCTGCCCAGTATTTTTCCAGGTCCCTGCCCTTTTCTAGCTCTTCTTCCCAATTTTTCACGTGGGCTCTTTTTTGAATCTCTTCTTCTGGTTCAAAAACCCTTCTCTCATCAAGAAGGACTGATGTATCCCGTACCATTTTTCATCCGCCCTTTTTCTGGTTTGTTAATCCATCTTTTGCTGTTTTAAAACTCTTTTTCCTATTTCTAAAATTTCTATCCATGATTGTAATTACTTAGTTACTTTTACTATTTATATATTGCTATTATTAATCATTATAGATTATGATTAATCATTATAAATTAATTGGAGTAAAAAAGAAGGAACTATCCTTATTATCTAAGGACAATTCCTTATGCTTTAAAAAGATTAAGATGCTCTATGTATAATCCAGTTCACCTTCATTGTAAAGTGACTGGAGTTCAGAGGCGTGACCCAGCTCAAAGTTCCGGTAGGGAGTATTCATGTAGGGGAAAATCATACCATAGAACATGCAAAAGTATGCTGGAACTATTCCATACGTTTTTTGCATTATCTGGAAGTAAAGTGGGAATCCACATCCCTGTATTAAAATTGCATTACCCTGGCGGGCGTTACCGTGCCAAGCAATGGGAAGAGGACCACTCTGGTTATGTTCTCGAGCAAGGGTGTTTACATGATTCATTGCTTCATCATAGGTATCGAAGATGAGCCCGTCTGACTTATATTTATATCGACCTTCAGGTGCACCAAATAATGCTAATTTAGCTGAATCCCAGTAGTTGGTGGGATCTGCAGCACCGGTACCCTGGGTGTCAATAAGGGCCAGTTCAATTATATAAACATCACCATCTTGATAGCTACGGTAGTTGGAACTCCCTGCAAAGTGACATATCAGGGCACAGTTAGAATTCCTTTCCTCAGCGTATTTGACTAAAAGCTCAGAGTGAGGATGTCCTGGGTAAAAATCAGGATTTGCAACCTTAACAAAGGACATTCTACCCAATGGAGTGAATGGGCCACTGGCAACAGCAACCACAGTATAACCTACAATTACCACCAAAATGACAATTGCAACTAAGGACCATTTCATATTTTTATCACCTAATTACTCTACTAAACTCTTAAAATTTAATTTCCTTAACTTTAATTATTTTTTAGATTATTTTTTTGGGTTTGAATTTAATCTTATGATTTTTAGAAATCTAATGATTTTTAGCGACTTAATAGTTGAAGTTTATTTTACTTTCGTTTGAAGTTTATCTAATGATTTTTGAACTTAATAAAGATAGGGGGTAAAATCTAGTCATTTTTTAAAATCACATGACAAAAGGCAGTAAATGGGCAACAATTCCACCTACCACAAATGCTGTGACTAAATTTGCTATACAAATAATGGATGCTGATTTCACACCAAATTCCCTGATGAGTATGCTGATGGTGGATAGACAGGGAATGTATAACATTCCAATTAATGCCAGAACAATGAACTGCACCGGAGTTAATGCCAGGGCAAGGTTAGTTCCCACAAATGAAACCAGGGTTAAAAGAACGAATTCTTTACGGACTATTCCCACAATTAGCAGTATTCCAGCAAATACAGGAAGTCCCAGCCAGCCCACAGTTAAAGGTGCCATAAAATTACTTATAGGTCCCAGTATACCCAGAACATAGAATACCTGAATTAAAGCACTTCCAATGATGAAAACAGGGAATACCAAGTATGCCAATGATTTTACACGATTCCAGGTTTGTTTAATTATTGTTGAAGATGAGGGCAGTCTCAGGGAATGCATTTCCATGATGAGTCCTGTACGTTCACCAGGCATTGCTTTTAGGGCCAGTTTTCCCATTACGAATATTATGAATATGTCCAGGACATAAAGTGCTAGAGCCCACCATATACTGACAAAAACTGCAACAAGGCTTAATATTATAATAGTCCGGGCAGAGCAGGGGGCAAATGTTATGGCAAAGGCTGCCAGTAATCGTTCCCTTTTTGTTTCCAGTATTTTAGTACTGTCAATTGCCGGTACACTACAACCATAACCCAGTATTAAAGGGATCAGGGCCTTACCATGCAAGCCGATTTTTTGCATGAAACTATCCATCATGAATGCCACACGGGTTAGGAGCCCAGAATTTTCAATGTAAGCCAGCATAATATAGAATGGAATCACAAATGGCACTATCAAAGTTAATCCAGCAACCAGACCTCCAAACGCACCGTTCCATAGTACTGCAAATATGGGGCCAGATAATGCAGGGTCTACTGGTTGGAAAAAGCTCATTGCACTGGTGATGAGTTCTGAGAGGAAATTTCCCACAATGAAAGTCCAGATTAAAAGTCCTATAATTACCATGGCTGAAGTGAAATAACCATAAACTGGGTGTATGAGAAATTTATCCAGCTTTTCGGATAGGGTAATTTTATATTCAGTCTGCTTTTGTGCTCCGGCAGCTATCCTGTTTGCCAATGAATACCTTTCCGAGGCAATGATGGAAAAGGAGGGTTCATCATGTATCTGTTCCAGTTCAAGGGCCAGGTAATTGGCTAATGGGATGGCACGATTTTTTTGGGATTCAACCAGTTTATTTATTTCAGGATCATTTTCCAAAAGTTTAATGGCCAACCATCGGTTAGAATAGTCCAGTTCATCTTTTTCATTTTTTAAAAAAGTTTGAAGCTGTTTAACAGCTTTTTCAACTTCCCCACCATATTCCAGGGTGTTTTGGGGATTTTTCTTATTCTGAGCGGTGTTAACTGCATTTCTTATGAGTTTTTGTAAACCTTCACCGTGAATGGCTACAGTGGGAACCACTGGAACTCCCAGTGCTTTTTCCAGTTTTTTGGTGTCAATTTCAAATCCTTTAGCCCGGGCAATGTCCATCTGGTTAACACAGACCACCATTGGAACTTCCATTTCAATTAGCTGTAATGTGAAAAAAAGGTTTCTCTCAAGTACAGAGGCATCCAGAACGTTTATAACCACATCTGGTTTTTCATGGGCAATGTATTCCCTGGACACTATTTCCTCCATGGAAAAGGTGGAAAATGAGTATATTCCCGGTAAATCAATGATATGAATATTCTGACCATTGAACTGAAAATTGCCCTCAGCACGGTCCACGGTCTTACCTGGCCAGTTACCAACTACCTGGTCTGAACCAGTTAAGTAGTTGAAAATAACACTTTTACCAACGTTGGCATTCCCAGCAAGGGCTAAGGTAATGTCACCGGGTTGGGGTGATATTTTATTTGTATCCGGAGGGGATGAAAGGGTTTTTTCATAATCAGATTTTTCAATACACTCTGGAATTTTAACCATAGGATAATGCTCCTCCGGATGTGGATGTGTTGTCCCTGATGATCTCCACGAAAACGTTTTTAGCAATATCTCTTCCCAGTGCCAGATTGGATCCGCGAACCAGTAATTCCACTGGTCCCTTGAAAGGAGCAACTTCCATGACACTTACCTGGGCACCCATGGTTATTCCCATGTCCATTAACCTACGGATGATCTTATAATCACCCCGGATGAATGAAACTTTACCTTTTTCATTTTTCTTCATGTCGGTGAGGGAAACCAGGTTTTTATCACGTTTCCCTACCTGGTTGACTTCTTCCTGATTCCTCTTACGGCATTCTTCACAGGTTGTAAACTTGAAGTCACAGACTGGTATCAGTTCCTCATCATCAGGACATTCGTCAGGATTTTTCAGTAGGTGGCATAATGCACGTTCAGCATCATCTGAAAGAACGTGTTCCATTTCACAGGCCTGATCATGAACTTTTTCTTTCTTTATTTTGAGCACATCATAAAGGAATCTCTCCAAAAGTCTGTGCTTTCTGGTTATTTTGGAAGCAATTTTATATCCGCCCTCAGTAAGAGTGACACCCTTATAGGGTGAATAATCAACGTAACCTTCTTTTTCAAATTTTTTTAACATCTGAGTAACACTTGCCGGGGATACATTGAGCATTTTTGATATATTGGTAGTTTTAACTGGACGTTCCTTTAATGAGAGTTTATATAGAACTTCTAGATATTCCTCTGCATTTTCACTTAACGTTTTTTCAGAAGACATTTAAGGTCACCTAAATTTTATTGGAATTTTATAGTATATAAAAGTTAGGGTACCCTAAGACCTGTGAAGATTAGTTTAAAAATTTCTTGCAACTAAAAATAAGTGTTATTTATGAATGTATTTTATAAAAAACCAGTTAATTTTACTTTTTTAGGAAAATCTCAAAACTAAAGTAAGAAACCCATAGAAATTAGGATTTAAAATGGTTATTTGAATTAAAAACAGGATATTTAGAATTAAAATAAAATAGTTAGAAGGATAATAAGCTATTAAAAATTAAAATAAGGTATTAAGAATTGAATAGGCTATTAAGAATTAAAACTAGAAATTAAGAATGATATATGAGATTTAGAATTTAAAATAGGATATTTAATTTTTAAAAAATAAAAAAAGGGTAAGTCCGGGGGACTTACATCATTGGAGGCATTCCACCAGGCATTCCGCCCATACCTTCCATTCCACCCATGTCGGGTTCGCTGCTTCCGGTAGAAGCGATCATGTCGTCGATACGCAGGATCATTTCTGCGGCTTCTGCAGCAGACTGGATGGCCTGTTTTTTAACCCGTTTAGGTTCAATAACCTGAGCGTCCTTCATGTTGGTGACTTCACCTTTGAATACGTCCAGTCCCATGTAGAAGTTTTCTTCATGGGCTGCTCGCAGATCCACCAGTGCATCGATCTGGTCAAGTCCAGCATTTTCTGCCAGAGTTTTAGGGACTACTTCCAGAGCTTCAGCAAAGGCTGCTATTGCCAGCTGTTCTCTTCCACTGATGGTGTCAGCGTAATCTTTGAGACCTCGGGCTATAGCTATTTCTGGTGCTCCTCCACCAGCTACTACCTGACCGTCTTCCACTGTGGCTGAAACTACGCCTATAGCGTCTTCTACTGCTCTTTCCACTTCTTCAGCTACATGTCGGGTACTGCCCCTGAGGATGATGGAAACTGCTTTGGGTTCTTCGCACTCTTCCACGAATATGAGGATTTCATCGAAGATTTTCTTCTCGTAAACATGACCTGCGTGTCCGAGGTCATCTGCAGAAAGTTCTTCGACGTTAGTTACCACTTGAGCTCCGGTTGCTTTTCCTATGCGTTCCATGTCGGATTTTCGTACCCTTTTAACTGCCAGGATTCCTGCTTTGGCCAGTAAATGCTGAGCCAGGTCGTCTATTCCTTTCTGACAGAAGATGACATTAGCACCGCTGGCAATAACTTTGTCCACCATGTCCTTGACCATCTGTTCTTCCTGTTCTATGAAGGCCTGCATCTGGGCTGGGTCTGTGAGTTTGATCTTGGCATCAGTTTCCAGGTCTTTGACTTCTAGTGGGTATTTAAGAAGTGCTATGCTCGCATCTGTTAAGTCCTTAGGCATGGAATTGATTGCTCTGCTTTTGTCAATAACCACTCCGTTGACGATCTGTGAGTCATGGACTGTTGCACCCTGTATCCTGTGTATGTTAATCTGGTCAGAGTCAACTTCACCATCTTCTTCCACCTGGAGCACAGCATCAACTATCAGTTCTGCCAGTGGTTCCCTTGCTTTTTCGGTTCCTTTACCAGTCATGGCAGTCATAGCTACCATCTGGAGGGTTTCACGGTCACTGGCATCAATAGCTATCTGATTTAATAGTTCCAGTGCTTTTGCTGCTGCTTTCCGGTATCCCATTACCAGTGTGGTGGGGTGTATTTCCTGGTCCAGGAGATCTTCTGCTTTTTTGAGTAGTTCCCCTGCAATTATGACTGCAGTGGTGGTTCCGTCTCCCACTTCATCTTCCTGGGTTTTGGCTACTTCCACCAGCATTTTAGCAGCAGGGTGCTCAATGTCCATTTCTTTGAGGATAGTTACACCATCGTTGGTTACTACGATGTCTCCCATACCATCCACCAACATCTTGTCCATTCCTTTGGGGCCCAGAGTGGTTCTAACGGTTTCAGCTAAAACTTTTCCAGCCATTATGTTCATTCTTTGAGCATCTCGGCCTAAAACTCTAGAAGAGCCCTCAGGCATTATAATAATAGGTTGTCCTTGACCTTGTCCTAATTGTGCCACATTATCATCTCCTTTCTTTTCTATTGGTATTTTATCAGTGGGTTAGAGGTTATATAAATATCTTTGTGTATTAAGTTTGCGGTTAAAATCGGAAAATGCTCTTTTAAAAAGTGATCAATTAAATTTTTAAAGGTTTATAAATTGTGAATAAATAAATAAAAGATAAAAATAAAGGATTTTTAAGTTTCAGGACTATGTTATAGTAATACTGTTCAGAATGCTTTGAATTATAGTGTTATATGGTTCAAAACCTTCCTTTGGAGTAGAAACTGTATATAATAAGCCGTTGTGTTATTTTTAGTCAAGATGTATGTTTTACAATCAAGTGATTTACCAGAAGAAGCTCGGTACCTCCATAAACATATTCAAATCCATTGTAACCATTTTTCAGGGTAATTTTGGTTTTGTTGAGATAGTCACCTGCTTCTGTTGAAATGTAGTATTTATATAAGCGGTCAGCTGCTTCAGAATGGTTCCAGCGGTGATATTGCTTTTTCCAATTCCCATGTATACAGTGTAGTTTCCTATTGATTCTCCCTGCAGTATAATAGTCAGCATTTTAAAACCAGATTGAGATGTGAGGTTCTCATCATTGGGGGTATGGCCTTTTCACTCCAGTTTCCAGGATACTGTAATGAAATCCCATCTTTATCAAAGGTTTTATAACATGTAGTGTTGTTTCCATCAGTCTGATGGTACAGCCAGATATGAGAACCACTACCGCTATAATAAAAAAATATAAATTTTTCCACGTTTCAATTTTACACCCCTCTTAATCATTTAATTTTTAAATTGTAACCCCTTGAAAAAACAATAAATCTTGTTAATCATGTAATTCTGTTGGATATATGTGCAAATCATGTTCTAATTATAACCCTCTTCCCAAATAAGAAGATGTACAATATTATACTTAATCTTCATTTTACACTTGGTTTCACAATATGATAACCATTCAAAAGGTTTGATGTGAACATAATCACAGTCTCAGTTATTTTCATCAAGAATGGTTGCCATACTGAACAATTAGGGTGTTAATCTGATTATATTATTTCTTTTACAAATTTTCTTAAAAATCCCATTTGAAAACCTTTGATTTACCCCAATCATCATTTTAAACGATTTAATAAATTTAATTGATCTCAAAGGTCAAATAAACTTTATTATTAATCAAAAAAGGTTTATATAATCTTTAAATAGGCTAAAAATTATTATTATAATGTAAATGGATTTAAGGAGAATTATGATAATACTTAACCCCATATAAAATCATTTCTTCTCGTTTTGTAATTTACAAATCCATTTAAAAAATCCATTGGAATGTTTAAAAAAAATCAGAAATTAAAACATTATAGGCATTTGGCAGGTTTATGGGGTTTAATCAGGAAACTGGGAGTTATTAAAAATAATCAAAATATAATGCGAGTAATACTAATGGTGTAAAAGGTGCTGTGATGAAGGATATACATATTGAAGACAATATTGGACTGATTAAAGAGAATATTAGCCTGCAAATTAAAGAGAATGTAAGCTTTCAGAAATTTAAAGAAGATAGTGAGTATCGTTCAATAATTTTAACTATTATTTCTGGAGTATTCCTGTTAATCAGCTGGTCAGGGATCCTTAAGAATATATTACCCTTTGATGTGGCACTGGTAAGTGTGGTGATCAGTGGAACGCCCATTCTCATTGAAGCTGGAAAGGGTTTGATCATTAAATTTGATATAAAAGCAAACGTTCTGGTTAGTATCGCCCTTATTGCATCTGTTGCTATAGGTGAATATTTTGCAGCTGGAGAAATTGCAGTTATCATGATGATCGGTGAGATTTTAGAGGATCGTACCGTTAGAAAAGCTCATGAAAGTGTTAAAAAACTCATACAGTTAACTCCCCAGGTGGCCCGGGTAAAGACATCCCATGGGGAAAAGGAGGTAAAGGTAAGTGAACTGGAGATTGGTGATATTCTTCTGGTAAAACCTGGAGAATCCATTCCTGTTGACGGAGTTGTTACAAGTGGACGCACCTCCATAGATCAATCAATTTTAACCGGAGAATCCATGCCTGTTAATAAAAAATTAGGTGATGAAGTCTTTATAGGTACTTTAAACCAGTTAGGAGTAATTGAAGTAAAAGCTACTCGGGTTGGTGCGGACACATCATTGGCCGAACTTATAAGACTGGTTGAAGAATCCGAAAGTAGGAAAGCACCGGTGGTTAGGTTAACAGACCGGGTTGCCACCATCATTGTTCCGATTGCTGTAGCTGCCTCTCTGGTAACATACATCCTAACCCATGATATCATACGTCTGGTAACCATTCTGGTTGTGTTCTGTCCCTGTGCCCTGGTACTGGCCACCCCCACTGCAATCATGGCAGGGATTGGTAATGCATCACGGAAGGGAATTCTTATAAAAAGTGGGGAAGCCCTGGAAAATGTGGGAAGGGTCAAAACAGTTGCATTTGATAAAACCGGTACCCTAACCTATGGTAAACCAGAAGTAATTGATGTTATATCATTTGATGAAAAGTACACTCCTGGAAAAATTCTCCAAATAGCAGCCATTGCTGAGAAGTTCTCAGAGCATCCCATTGGCCATGCTGTTTATAATAGGGCTAAAGAAGAATCACTGGAGATCAGTGATCCCCATGAATTTAAAGTGGAAATCGGTCATGGTGTAAGGGCACTGATTGGTAATGAAAATGTTCTGGTTGGTAATCAAAAACTAATAGATGACAATAAAATTGGAGTAAAACAACAACAGGAAAAGATCATCACTGCCCATGAAGATCAGGGAAAAACTGTTTTGATGGTTGCCATTGGAAACTCAATTTCAGGGATTATAACTGTGGCCGATACCATAAAAGAGAAATCCAAAGAAACTGTGAAAGAACTTAAAGGAATGGGTATAAAGGAGGTCTTGCTCTTAACCGGTGACAATAAGGTAACTGCTTCTTCAATTGCCCGGGAGATTGGTGCCGATTATGTATATTCCCAGCAGCTTCCTGGTGATAAGGTCCAGGTAATTGAAGAAAAAATAGACAATGGGGAAAGGGTTTGCATGATTGGGGACGGGATAAATGATGCTCCTGCCCTGGCCAGATCCAGTGTGGGTGTGGCTATGGGTGCACTGGGATCAGATGTGGCCATTGAAAGTGCGGATGTGGCACTGATGTCCGATGATCTATCAAAAATCCCGGAACTCATTGATCTTTCCAGAAAAGTCAGGGGCACCATAAATGTAAATATCATGGTTCCCATCATGATAAACTTCATAGCCATATTGCTGGCTGGTTTTGGTATTATTGGACCAGTAGTGGGTGCTTTGATTCATAATATGGGATCAGTACTGGTGGTAGCCAATTCATCCCGGCTGATCAGTTACCGCCAGAATCAGAAAACCCCAAAATCTATGGTTAACATCAAAAATGTAGAATCAACTTCATAAACACAGTTCATAAATGAATATGACAAGTTTTTAACAATCTATTTAAAGGTTATAATACATATCTAAGGTAAAGTAAGATTCAATTAACGTATTAAGGTAATATTTGAGAGGTGAAAAAAATGGCTGCCAATATTCATGTTATAACGGGTAAAAAAGGGGGTTGGGATGTTAAAAGAGATGGGGCTGTAAAGGCTTCTGGACACTTTGACACCAAAGATGAAGCAATCGAATTTGCCGAGAAGGAAGGTCAAAGATACAATGTTGAAGTCTTTATTCACAATGAGGATGGAAGAATAGAAAAGAAGGAAAGTTTCGGTAAAAACTTCTATCCCGGCTAAATGAAAGTATTTTTATTATGTTTATTTTATTTTTTTTTCGTAATCTGAATTTTCATAGACCCTACTTTATTATTAAGCCCCTTTATAATGTATTGTTATCTGATTTTATCCTGTTATTAAATGAATTAACTTTCCACCTTGTATTTGAACTCCCATAGGAATTTTCCAGTATGTTCACATCCTGCCAGGTGCTCTATTTCATGGGAAACTCCATAAGCTGCAGATCCCTCAAAGTTTAGGGGCCCTTTAATCCTTTCAAGACTTATCTCCATGATTTTAGGGTTAAGTTCTGCCTTGATAATATCTTCTGCATCGAGTTTAACTCTGAATGGTCTTTCAACCAGTTCACGTTCATTTTTACTACCACACTTTTCCAGACGCAACACTTTCCCCTCTGTGGAGATTAGACTTGGATGTACAAAGAGAGTAACCCGTTCCAAAGTATAACCTTCCCCCTCATTTTCATTGTAACGGGTTATTTTCTCCTTAACAGCCATAGCTTCCAATTCACTGGTTTTGAAACTCCAGTCCCCACCGAATTTGAGAGAGAATAATACTGGTATGAACGCATCCGGTTTAATCCGGAGATCATTAATAGCCTTATTCTCAGCAAAATTGAAAGAAAGCTGTTTTTTGAGTTTATCAAAACTTAATTTATCATAATCTTGAGATTCCACGGCACCACCATTCTAATGATTTAAACTAGGTTTAAACTATTTAGTACATTATGACATAAAATGTTCACTTAAATAATCTAAACTTAAATAATCTAAGTTTAAAATAATTTCAAACTTAAAATAATCTTAAATATTCACATCAATTATAGATACAAATAATAAAATAGATAAAATAATTTCTCTTAAATTAGAATCAATTACTCTTAAATCTTCATTAAAAAATCAAGATGTACCTTATTTCATATTTTTAAACTAAAATTTAAAAGAAAAGAGAATGAAGATTAAAAAACAGTACAATTTTACTGTTTTTAATCGACTTGAAATAAGTTATTTTATTTATTCTGGTGGTCCTCAATGGCTTTATCCACCACGGTAAGTATGGCTGGATCAAGGTCATCTTCTTCCCTTATAACCAGTGGTATATTATCACAGTAAACCACTTCCAAACCAGCTTTTAATGCATCCTTTGTTGCCACATCCACTGCTGCAGCTTTAAGCTCGGTTAACATCACATCCACTTCATCGATATATTTTTCAATATCTTTCTGGAGTAACGGTCTGTTGGAAAGGTATGGGGTGGTTCCAACAACAGTACAGCCGTATTCATCTTCCAGATGTTGTATTAACACATCTTTAACTGAGTCCGGAGCTGTAGTAGCAAATAAAACTCGTTTACCCTCCACTGAATCTAATGGTTTGGGACGAAAGACTGTGGGTATGATCATGGCATCAGGGTTGATATCTTTTATAACCTTTTCAATGCGTTCCACTTTCTGCGGACTGGCCATTGGTTCTTCACACATGGTGATAACCACCAGGTCAGCCATTTTAATCCTGAAAGGTCCAAAGAATCGTTGGATGTTGATCATTGGCTGGTTAGCTCCCACCAGTACAATGTGTCGGTCTGTTTTAATGGGTGGTATGGCTGCTCCACTACCTTCCATTATCACAAATTCTGAGTCAACCTCATTGGCCATCTGGGCACCCTTTTTCATGTTGGTTATGAACACCTGGCCCACCATTCCACCACCACAACGGCGGCATCCAATGGTGAGTATGCGGCTCATCAGGGCATCTTCCCAGTGGTCACTGGCAGCGTGAATTCCTTTATCAGACTGTTCCATGAGGTACTGCGGTGTGATTTCGATCTCATCACCCCGAACAATTTCTGGTTCCTCTGGACCACCACGGCCCATTGCCACTACACAAGGGTTATACTGTTCTTTGTGTATTAATCGGGCAGCATATGCTGATACTGCAGTTTTACCTATGCGTTTACCAGTTCCCAGGATCTTGACTGATGGTTTGGTGAGAACATCGTATTCATCCAGTGGTTGAAATGAAAAGTCAGGGCCTTCATAGAGGATTCCCTCTTCCAGCACCAGTGATGCAATTTTAAAACGTTTAGAATAATCAACAACAGGTTCATCAGAAAGATCCATGACAACATCTGCCTGGTGTTCTTTTGAAACCTTAACAATAAGATCGTAAGGGATTTTATGATGATCAGATCCGAAATAAACTTTAACTCCCAGTTTTTCTCCGATTGATTCGGGAGTGGCATCCCTCAGTTTTTCTGTGCCGCCAATAAATACTGCAGCCACAACTTCAATGTGTTCAAGGTTATCAAGGGTGTTTAATGCTGATCTCGTAACAGGGAGGTAGTGCTCACCATCGATCAAGCATACCATCTTCAATAAAGCACTCATTTATTATCACCAGCCAGTGGGGGTTCGTATTTATTGCATCTTTATTTTTTGGGCAGCTAATGTATCTTCATTCTGGAATTTCATGAGTTCTTTCCGCGACCTTTTAACCAGTTCTGAGAGGCCATTGGAAATGTTAGAAGAAGTTCCTCCATTATTGGCGGCAATGATCTCAGAAATAGAATTGGACAATACAAAAATAGCATATTTATGTTCTGCTTTGGTGCGGTGTATGTGATGGGGGCTAATGTTAAGGCATAGATAATCCTTACACTCATCCTTCACCTCATACTCATGGTCCAGATGCTTCAAAACGTATACCAAAAATTGATGCAACTGTATAAGCTCATCTTTGTACATATTTACCAGACACCTACAATTTGAGTTATTAAGATTCGATCAATATGCATATATAACTTTTTACCAAAAGCTATACCCAGAAAAAACCATAAGCATAAGGTATATATTAATAAAGTGCTGGGCATAGTGGGTAAATTATAGTTTACCTATGATTACAAATAAAGGTTTTGACTGATCTATTAAACATTACTATTCATTCACAACAACTCCTATTACACGTTTATAATTAATTAATAAATTCGTACCTGGTTAAAAAATGAAAACCGTAAAAATTAACGATGAAAATATAAGTGAACTCGTGGGAAGGTCACAGATAGACTCTGATTCTGTTATGAACATTGTAAATAATATTGTTAGCGATGTTAAGAATAATGGCGATGAATCACTCCGCCATTATACTGAAAAGTTTGATGGGGTTGATTTAAAGGATTTTCTCATCAAAGAAGAAGAGTTGAAAGAGAGTCTCAGTAAGATTGAAGATGACCTGGTTGGCAGTCTTAAACAGGCCGCATTTAACATTCGTAAATTCCACCAGGCACAGTTACCCCAGGATTGGTTCATGGAAGTGGATGACGGTATAACTGCTGGTCAGATTGTCCGCCCCCTGGAGAGGGTGGGTTGTTACATACCCGGAGGGAGGGCTGTTTATCCTTCAAGCATTCTTATGACCGTAATTCCAGCCAAAGTTGCAGGAGTAGATGAGATCATCTGCTGCACTCCACCGGGTCCGGATGGAAAGGTGGAAGATATTGTACTGGCAGCGGCATACCTGGCTGGTGCAGATAAAGTTTACAGGGTGGGAGGGGCCCAGGCCATTGCAGCCATGGCCTATGGAACCCAAACCATACATGCTGTGGATAAAATTGTGGGGCCAGGTAACATATTCGTTACTGCGGCTAAAAAGATGGTCTACGGCCAGGTGGATATTGACTTCCCTGCAGGGCCCTCAGAAGTGCTGATAATAGCAGATGAAACAGGTAACCCGGATTATATAACACTGGATCTTCTGGCACAGGCAGAGCACGACCCCCAGGCAGCATCAGTACTGGTGACCACATCCCCGGAGCTTGCCCGGTCAGTTGAAACCAAGATCAAAGAAAAACTTCCTCAGATGAAACGGGAAGAGATCATCACAGAATCACTCCAAAAAAATGGGAAAATCATTCTGGCCAGTTCACTTGATGAAGCAGTTAATTTTTCCAATGCATACGCACCAGAACACCTGATGATCATGACCCGTGACCCTGAGGAAGTGGTTAAGGATATTAAAAATGCTGGAAGCATATTCCTTGGAAATTTAACACCAGTTGCAGCCGGTGATTATGGGTCTGGTACCAACCATGTGTTACCCACATCATTATGTGCCAGGATGTACTCTGGACTCTCCACCGAGTCCTTCCTGAAAAAACCAACAGTACAAAGGTTATCCCGGAAAGGTTTGGAGAATCTTAAAGATGTGGTGATTCCATTAGCAGAATATGAAGGTTTATATGCTCATGCTGAGTCGTTTAAAAAGCGTTTAGGTGAGGATTAAGCGCAGATATTTTCTGTGCATGTTCTTTTTATTAAAAAGTGGTTTATAGATAGTTGAGTTGGATATTAAACTTTAACTATCGCTGATTAAACCTTAACTATTAAATTTAAATTGGGATTTGCAAAAATAATCTGGAATGATTAAAATATTAAATCTGGATGATTAAAATCAATCGGGATCTAATCCATGGAAATGGATCTAATCCATGGCTAAATTAATATATAATATAATACCCCAATGATATTAAGAAGTAAATAATCAGGTTGAATAAATAATATTATATTATACATATTTTAAAGATATAAATCTAAATTTAAGCTTAAAGCTTTTTTTAGAGATTCGTGCAATAAATCTGCATCTTTATCAATTAGTATGGTTAATAAAACTGGATTAACTTTAAAGAAGGATAAAAAATCCCAAGATCAAATAATAAGAATATTCCCTAAAAAGGAATAATCTCCCAAAATCGGAATAATCCTTCTAAAAGAAGAATAATCCTTCTTAAATGAATAATCCATACATATATTATAATAATCGAGGTGAATTAAATTGACAGATTCATTAGGAGACTGGAAAAGAACACATTATTCACAGGAATTAGACGAAGATATGGACACTGAATCAGTGACTCTCATGGGTTGGGTTCACGAAATCCGGGACCTCGGTGGTATCATATTCGTACTCTTACGTGACCGGAACGGTATCACCCAGATCACCGCTCCCAGTAAAAAGATCACTCCAGAGTTACTAGCCGAAATCAGGAAATTCAAAAAGGAATCTGTAATTGCAGTTAAAGGAACTGTACAGGGATCACCTAAAGCCCCTGGTGGTGTGGAGATCATACCCACCGAAGTAAAGGTTCTAAACGAATCCAAACAGCCATTACCTCTGGATCCAACCGAGAAGGTTCGGGCTGAAATTGACACCCGACTGGACTCAAGGTACCTGGATCTTAGAAAACACAGCATCAGTGCAATATTCAAGATAAAAAGTGCAATGCTGCACTCAGTCCGCATTTATCTGGAAGAAAAAGGTTTCATGGAAGTTAACACCCCTAAACTGGTGGGATCCGCAACTGAAGGTGGAACAGAACTGTTCCCAATCACTTACTTTGAGAGGGAAGCCTTCCTGGGACAGAGCCCCCAGCTATACAAGCAGATGATGATGGCCACTGGACTGGATAAGGTTTTTGAAATTGCCCCTATCTTCCGTGCTGAGGAACACGATACCATGCGTCACCTCAATGAAGTAATATCCATCGATGCTGAGATGGCTTTTGCTGACCAGGAAGATGCCATGAACCTACTGGAGAAACTGGTGCACAATGCCAGTAAAGAGGTAAAGGAAAACTGCCAGGCAGAACTGGAAGACTTGGGAGTGGAACTGGAAGTACCTGAACTACCATTCCCCCGCTTAGAATACGATGAAGTCATTGATATCGTTAACTCCAGGGGAGTACAACTGAGTCATGGCGAAGATCTATCCCGTGCTGCTGAAAAGGCACTGGGAGAAGCCATGGACGGGTACTACTTTATAACCAACTGGCCCAGTGAAATCAAACCGTTCTATGTAATGCCCCATGAAGATGCACCCGAAAAAAGCTATGCCTTTGACCTGATGTACCGGGACCTGGAAATATCCTCAGGAGCAACCAGGGTACACCAGCATGATATGCTGGTAGAACAGATAAAAAGCAAGGGACTTAACCCCGACTCATTCCAGCGTTACCTGGCAGCATTCGAGTACGGAATGCCACCACACGCAGGTTGGGGACTGGGAGCAGAACGATTCACCATGTGCATCACCGGAATGAAAAACATCCGTGAAACAGTGCTCTTCCCAAGGGACAGGAGAAGGTTGACTCCTTAAGTTCAACCAACCTTTTTTAAAAAAAGGTTGAATAAAACATGAATTTTAGTCATGTTGAATATTAAAAAAAGTTAAAGAAAAATTTCTTTTTTTTAATTTCCCTTCTTTTTAAATTCATTACCTTTTCATTAAATATTAATCAATAATGAACAGGGTCAAATTATTCATTAAATAATAATAATCAATTCCAAAATTATTAAAGAAACTCACTCCAGAGGAATTCAAATATGAAAATATACGATATAGCGGTAGTTGGAGCTGGACCTGCAGGTTGCATGGCAGCGATTCAAGGGGCACAACTCGGTCAGGATGTAATTTTAATTGAGAGAAATGATAAAATAGGCCGGAAACTCCTTTTAACTGGTAATGGTCGATGCAACCTTACCAATACAGCCACATTTAATGAATTCCTGGAAAAATTTGGTAGGAGAGGTTCATTTTACCGTAATGTATTCAGTGAATTTTCCAACCAGGACCTCATGGATTTTTTTAAAAATCAGGACCTGGAATTAAAAGAGGAAGAAAACGGACGTATATTCCCCGTCACAGAAAGAGCTGAATCCGTCGTGAATATTTTAAAAAATGTTTTAACCGAAAACCATGTGAAAATCCAGTATAATTACCGTTTAGAACATCTTCATAAAACTTCCCAGATTTTCAAGCTCATTTCAACAGAAAACGAGATAATTTCCGCGAATAACGTTATCATCGCTACAGGAGGGACAACCTATGAATTTACCGGTTCCACTGGTGATGGTTACACTGTTGCCCGGTTACTGGGACATCATATAACCGATCTGAAACCAGGATTTGTTCCATTACGGGTGCGTGAAAAATGGGTTCACGACCTTAAGGGAGTTACCCTGGAGGATGTGGGGCTCACTATAGGGTATGGTGGGAAAAAAATATCATTACCTGATGGAAACTTACTCTTCACCCATTTTGGAATTTCAGGACCAGTTATTCTTGATATGAGCCACATGATTGTTAAAACAATGGATAAACATGGTGATTTGAAGCTTTACATTGATTTTAAACCTGGGATCAATCAGGAAGCTCTTAACAACCAGCTGATGAAAGACTTTGAAAGTCACAATAAAAAGATTTTGAGAAATTACCTAAAAAATCATCTCCCCAACAGTACCATAGACCCGGTTTTAGAGATTGTATCCCTATATCCTTATAAAAAGTTGAACCAGATCACCAAAAAAGAGCGATTGTTATTAGTGAATATATTAAAGGCCCTCCCCTTAACAATCACCGGGCATCTTCCCATGACTAAAGCCATGCTTACCTGTGGTGGTGTATCTAAAAAGGATATTAACCCTCAAACAATGGAATCAAAACTAGTTAAGGGATTGTACTTTGCAGGAGAAATAATTTCAGGATGCGCCCCCAGTGGAGGGTATAATCTTCAACAGGCATTTTCAACCGGTTTTGTTGCAGGAAGTAATGCAGCTGGTAAACCTTGAAAATTAGAGTAATTAAGGCAATTAAAAGTAATCATGAAAACCGTATAGATGTTATTTTAAAAATGGGAAATAATAAAAAAAATTAAAAAAAATTTTCCTTTTCAATGAACCTATTTTTTTTCATATATTGTTTTAATGTACTGTTCCAGTGGTCTGGTGGCAAAGTAAAGTACGATTATTGCTCCCATTAACCAGGAGAGGTTATAAACAATGGGCATTGCAGAACTTCCTCCGGGGAAAATCACCATTCCATAGGCCATGGGAACAATTGCCAGGTAAACTGTTAGGAAAGATACAGTTATGGCTTTTCTAATTTCACCGGTGTTAAAGGGTGATGTTCCGGACATGTAATTTACAATGAGCATTACTCCGAAGAAGGTTACCAACCCCATGGAAACAAATATCCACTGTAATGGTATGTTCAATAGAGTGATGATTACTGGTATAACCACCAGATCCAGAACTCCCAGAATAGTAACCATCTTCAGTGCGTTTTTCCAGTTTTTCTCCTTGGAGTGGCGGACCTTGCGCAGGAGGTTGTCACGTTCCTTGGTGGCTCTTATTCTTTCTTTATCCAACCATTCCATTTTATTCTCAAGTTCATCGTTGATAGATTCTAATTTTTCGATTTTTGAGAGATTTAAATTGTTGATCTCTTTTTCAAGATCAATCCGTTGTTGATTCAATTCATCAACACTTTTTTCCAATTTTTTTTCTTCTTCTGCAGCCATGAAAAATCCCCCACCTTAGGATAAGGTGCTATAGACCCAACATAAATCTAAACTTATTATATATATTGGAATATATTAATTTTTAGATGAAATTAGTAAGATCTTTAGCAAAGATTTTATAAGATGGATAAAAACTTCCCTGAATTATAGAAATATCCTGAAATTATAGAGATAACTATGTTTGGAAAATACTAGATTCTAATTTTGGAATATTAGATGGAATATTAAATAATCGTGAAAAAATTTTTACAAAAATTTAAAAATTATATAAACAATTATTGTTTATCAATACAACAGTAAAAACTGTCGATGCAAATATCATTTAAATAAGCATTATTTTATCGTTAATATTTTAAAACCATTATATAATCAGTCAGAAACCATTATATCCATTAGATTAAAATTTTTAAAAAAATATGTTGCTCATTTTTTTATGCCCCGAATTGGTCCAATTGAAATTACATCCACATATCAAATTTCCAATGTTACACCAAAAAGAGTAAGATGATAACTTAAACAAGAAAATAACCTGAAGTAAAGAAAAGTTCGAATTTTATAATAATTAATTTGTTATAATTTAACAAATAAATCAGTATATGTGTAATTTTCATTAAAAAAAATAATTGGTTAAGGAGGGTAAAAATGTCAGAAAATATTCCAGAAAAGGGTGCTGTGATCCAGAAGGACCTAGAAACATATGCAATAATTCCTTATATCCCAGGTGGTCTGGTAGACCCTGCCACACTAATAAAAATTGCCAGTATTGCCGAAAAATATAATGCTAAAACTCTTAAGGTAACTTCCAATCAGCGCATAGCCATTATTGGAATTAAATTTGAAGATATTGATAGGATATGGGAAGATCTGGACATGAAACCTGGAGGATTTATTGGAAAACGGGTAAGATCCACCAAATTCTGTCCAGGTACCACCCACTGCAAACGGGCAGAGCAGGATTCTATAAAGATGGGAATGGCAATTGATGAAAAGTTCCAGGGAATGGAAATGCCCAATAAGATAAAAATTGGAGTATCCGGATGTCCAAATTCATGTGCAGAATCCAGAGTAAAAGATATTGGACTCATTGGCTACAGGAGGGGATGGAATCTGTATGCAGGTGGAACTGCAGGGATAAAGCCCATGATCGGACAACCCATTGCCAAAAACTTAACAGACAAGGAAGTCATGGAATTAATAGAGAAAATCATCAATTACTACCATGAAAATGAAAAATCCAAACGTTTAGGTAGATTCATTGAAAGAATAGGATTTGGAAGATTTAAGAATATAATCACCACCTAATAAAAAAAGAGAATTAGAGATGATTAATTCACATAATAAAATGTATTTTTTTAAAAAGTATTTTTTTCAACAGAAAATTACAATTTTTTCTGTTGGGTAATATCCCGGCCTATTGCAAATATTTTAATCAATTTTTGTTCATCATCCAGAACAGGTTGGCCAGACCATGAAACCCAGCAGTTTCCATTCTTAGTTTGTATGCAAACTTCATGGTTACCAGTAAATGGAGGTTTAGAAAATGAAGAACGGAACGATTTGACTGTTTTTTCATGGTATTTCTCATCCACAAATCCAAGTAAACTATTTCCGAGTATTTCTTCTTCAGTTATACCCAGAAGTTCGCAAAAACTTGGATTTACAAAGGTAAACCTGCCTTTGGCATGGTTTCAACTATAAAGTCTTTTTGAGATTCTACTAGTAAACGGTACCTGTTTTCACTTTCTTTTAACTTATTTTCCATCATATGTTTGTGAAGTGCAAGTTCGATGGTGTGCTTGAGGTCATTGGCATTGAAAGGTTTCAGTAAATACCCGTAGGGTTCGGTAAGTTTAGCTTTTTCAACAGTTTTTTCATTGGAATGGGCTGTTAAATAAATAAAAGGAATGTCCAATTTTTTAATCTCAGAAGCAGCTTCAATACCGGTGATTTCCCCTTTTAAAATAATATCCATTAAAACCAGATCCGGTTTGATTTCCTGAGCCTTGACCACTGCTTCATCTCCCCTTGAAGCAATGTAAGGAACTTGGTAACCGAATGATTCCAATGTATTTTTAATATCCAACGCTTCTATGCTTTCATCTTCAACTACAATAATTTTAGTTGTGGTCACTCACGATGCCCCCTTATGTATTTTTTATGATTAACTATAGCATTATATAATACTTTCTCTCAAAAAAAATTCGAATTAAATTATAGTGATCAACTACATATTTTGTGAATATTGTCACAAAAATCAATGCTACGTTTTAAATCTATGTGACCACATTTTCTAATGATCACGATGCAAAAAAGGTCTATTTTATCATAATAAAACATTGGATAACCGCAGAGATGGTGAGCGTATGGAAAAAGTTGGGAATGAAAGCAATCTAGATGTAAACATTGCAAAATATGAGTTTAAAATCGTAAACTCACCAGAAGCTATTATAATTGCGGATTACCGTGGGAAAATTATCGATGCAAGTGATAGATACTGTGAAATCACAGGATATTCAAAAAAAGAACTTCTCCATGAAAATATATCAAACATTAAATTTAATACAGGATCAAAAATAACTTTAAGGAAAATATGGGACGAACTGAACTTAAATAAGCCAATATCAACTTATTATGGAACTTTAACAATTAAAAATGGAAGAAAAATATACATTAGTGCTCAAAGTTCCCAGGTGTATTCCCAGGGGCAACCATTAATTCTTACGTTGATACACGATATCACCAAATACGAAAAAACAGAACAGCTCCTGATAGAAAGTGAAGAAAAATACAAGACTCTTTTTAACTCGAATCCAGATTATAGAATTTTATTAAACCAGGATATGGAACTTTTAGAACTCAATGAGGCTGCAATAAAAACTGTAGGACCCCACTTTGATCAATACAAAGAGGTCTGGATAGATGGCATGGGAAAAATTCTTCCAGAAGATAACCCAGAAAACCTTAAAAAAAGTTTAATGAAGATCATTAACCTAAACCAATCCGGACCAGTAACCCCTAAATTAATTGATAAAAATGGGAACACACAGTGGTTTGAAATATACCTAACCCCCATAAGAATTGATGAAAAAATAATAGGATACCAGGGCTCAGGCCATAATCTAACCACACTGAAAATGGCTGAAAAGGAACTTAAAAATTCTTTAATGGAAAAGGAAATACTGCTGCGTGAAATTCATCACCGGGTAAAAAACAACATGCAAATCATAAGCAGCCTCCTGAACCTTCAGTCATCCTTTATCAAAGACCCCAAAGCCATTGAAGCTTTTCATGAAAGTCAAACAAGGATCCAATCCATGGCCATGGTCCATGAACAGCTATACCAATCAGGGGATCTAACCCAGATAAGTATTCAGGATTATATTCTGAAACTGGTTAACAACTTATTTTACTCATATGGTATTAGAAAAGACCAGATAACCATGGTAACAGAAATAAGTGATATAAAACTGAATCTGGAAACAGTCCTGCCCTGCGGATTGATACTGTGCGAGGTTATATCCAACAGTCTAAAGTATGCATTTCCAGAGGGAGAAGGTGAAATCAGGATATGCCTGGAATTTATTGATGATACCCTCCATCTGACAATCAGTGATAATGGGATAGGATTAACTGAAAATGATTACCTGGAAAATAAATCACTGGGCATACAACTGATACAGACTTTAACTGATCAGCTTGATGGTGAACTGGAACTGGACATTGAACAGGGGACACAGTATAAAATTAGTTTTAAAGAGGCGGAATATAGGGAAAGAATTTGAAAAACATCCCCTTAATAGTCTCCAGGGTAGAAGTGGCCACATTAACCCCTCGAAGTTCCAGTGGATCCTTAATATTTTTGTCTAAATTCTGCACAGCCCTGATAGCCAGGTCAAGATATTGGCTCATTAGAATACTTTGTCCTGCCACGTTAGCCGTGTTATCAAGTCGGTTGTATATTTCTGCGCTGTTTTTAACACCTTCACTAGCGTTTAATACATATTAGTTTAAAACTTGTTATTTTATCACTCTCCAATTTTTTAGAGCTTTCGCCAGGTTTTCCTAAAAATTTAAAGAAGAAAATAATATATGCAATAATATTTAATTTTAATAATAGGCGACTGGAGTTTTTCATACTTAAAATTTTTGACAAAAGGGAATTTAACATTAAAAATCTATTAAATGCCTTCTTATCTATAACTAAAGATGGGAGTGGGGTGTTTAGATGGATGAAGATGTTGATAAAAAGGGATTGGAAGAATGGAAAACAATTAGAGAGTTAATAAGTGATTATGATACTCGTAAGCATGAGCTGCGAAAAACTGGTTTTAGTTTAATAACTTCACTTATTGCAGCCCAAGGTATTCTTTACATTTACTGGAACTATAAAGACATACTAAACACAGCTTCTACAACAAACTCAACTTTTGCGATAATAAGTTCTTCGGATATAATTACTGTAGTTTTGGGAGTTACAATTGCTTTAATTTTTGCAATAATATTTTTTGAAAAAGGTTATAGACTTTATCAAGAGGCAGCAGTTCAACGTGCATTGTTACTTGAAAAAAAAATAAATTTACAACTAACAGAAACGATTTTTTACCAATTTAAATCATGGCAGTCACGAGTCTATGAATATGGTGTTTATTGTATCTTTTTTGCATGTGCACTTTTAATGGCATATGTTACAAAGGCTTATTGGGTGCCGTTGCTGGTTTTTACAATTATTGGAGTTATTGGCATGTTGTTTCTTACTAGAGATGGGAAAGAAAATTATAAGCCAGATGTTGATTGTAATTGTCTAATAGAAATTTACAAAGAAAGAATTAGAGGATGGGTCAACTGTGAAAAAAGGATAGAAAATCCATATCTTGATTGGAGTTTTTATCCGATTGTATGTAAACGCAACGAAAAGGTGGTTATTACATTAACGAATCTTAATGGGGATGACTCTTTCACAGAGTTCATACTTGATGAAAATAATAGTGGTAGACTTAAAAAACAATTTATAGAATGTAAAAATCCAAAAGATAATAAGTCAACAAAGGAAATTGTATTCACAAAAGATGACAACATTAGCTCACTTGTATCTATGATTCGTGTTTTAATTTGCCTATTAGTTCCATGTCGAGGTCTATATGGCAAAAAAGTGAATAATAAACCAAATAAGGCCAAACCTGGAAACTTATTGTTTAAAATTGTGCCTGAAGATATTTGTCAAAACTACAACTGTGAGAATTTCAATTTGAATTACCCTTTATGCTCCGAGACTAATTGTATTCAAGAGGTTATAAAAGTAGATATCATAGACCCAAAAAAGTCAGTGTTTATCAGAACAATACCAAAAAATTTCAAAATTAAAGCAGGATCTAGTCGTACATGGTTATGGGACACTACTGGAGTTCAAAAAGGCATATATCTTTTATACACACCCTTTAATGATCCAGAAATACTTTCAAGGAAGATTAGAATTGTTTGAGATTATTTTAAAATGATCCATTAAAATTATATTTTACTTGAAAACTGTATTTTACATTATCAGAAAAATCTGGACTTAATTGTGATCTTTTAGCTCAGTATGTTTTAACTTCTCTAAATCTCATAAATCCTAAGTAATATATCTATTAGATTAATCACTTGAAAAATCGATAGTGCCGTCTGACTTTTCAATAACATCATCATAGTAAGGATCCAGGTCATATTCTGGATCATCGTTAACTAATTGCCTTTTACGCTTTGGGTTTGGCATAGTTACTCATCCAGGCCTGATTTTCAATATTACTCCTCAGACGACCCCTTAAAGTTAAACCATAATCTTCTATGTTACGCTGTGCCATTGCAATTAGTTGTGATAATTTTTCAGGTTCTTTCGGAAGTTTTGGTTTATAATTAGCCTTCTGTTTTTTAGCAGGTGCTACTAATTTCGCTGTGGCTTCTTCAGCACTATTTTGATAACTGATGTCAAACTCTCTTTAACAAGGTCCTGGCCCTGAGCAATGTAATCATCAATGAACCCATCCAGGTCTGAAATCATCTCATCAACAGTTTTATTAGACTTCAAAAGGCCATTCATAGGTTTGTAAACTGTATCCTCAAGAAGAGTTAGTAAGACCTGCCTGAATTCCAGGTTACGCTCGGATGCTTTACCTTCACCTAAATTCTTATTAGGTTTGAATGTTGGACTTCCAGGATCAGCTTTTTTGATAAGACCTGCATCGAAAAGGAGGGAATGGAAAAAATCAGTTTTAACTAGAACATTGCCTTTAAGTTTTTTCTTTAGTTCTTGGCAACGGTCACACATTTAGTATCATCTCTGGGGGTGTATTATAATGCATAAAATAACGAAATTAAGTCGAATTAACCTTGAAAAAAGTTTTCTAGAGTTATGCTCTTATAAATGCTTGGAATATTAGTAAGAAAAAACCAACATACATTGTAATAAGAAGTGAATTTGCTTCATAAAAATGTTGATCTATGTTTTGGTAATAATATAAATAACCATATAAACCTATTACCATCAAACAACCTGCAATGAAATATGTATAATTGGTTATTTTTTTAATTTGAAAACTTCTATAATGTTTCTCGAATGTAGGTTTAACAATAAATGCAACTACAAAAGAAAGTATACCAACCAGGATAAAAATTCCATAGTGCATATTATCCTGAATAATATTTAAGTCCATTTTTACCCCCATAATATGACTAATATTATATATGGTATGCACTTAACTTATTTAGTTATTTCGATCTTATTGCCCTACAATAGAACATTAAATTGATTAAAAGAATTTTACAAGGCCACGTTTTTCAAGGTAATTATCCACAGACTTCACATGAGCAGGGTCTACCTTCTTCTCTTGAGGTACTACGGTTGGTGTGGGAGTCTGATTTTGGGCATTGGATCCAGGTCTTTCCATGCATCTCCTCCCATATTAGGTTCCATGATCATTCCCATCCATTCTCGGATGTCTGGCCTGCTTATGCTGTTTGTGGGCCAGATGTTGCTAATGATCTGAGATAGTTTCAGTAAATCTTTACTGAGAATGGATTATATTGGACTTCTAAGCTGCCTTCTGTGATTTTGGAGTAAGATCTCATTTGCTGTCTGGGCGATAATGGGTGTGAATATCCGGTCCCGGGTCCCGTTATTGAGAACATTTACAAACACATCAGCTATAGTTTCAAGGGTATCTCGGTTCACAGATGGTGCAAACATTAATATGGGCAGTGGCACTTGTTGTTTGAATACCACGGATTCCATGGTTAATCTTTCAAGGTCTGCTAGTTTAACTTCTTTACCTGTCCAACTGGACTGTTCAACATTCTCCCAATCCATATTCACTACCGTTCCACCTTCTTTCTCCTGCTTCCGGTAGAACTCTGCAGTATCATCCATATATTCTGGGCTTTTTTCGGGTCATTCTTTATTTCTTCACCATATGATGTTGTAGCTATTTTCACTATCAATTGTCACTATACGATGCATCTGTGAATATAATCGTGCCAGGGCATCCCTGTAATGGGGAAATCTGGCCAGGGTTCTAAGATCAGTGACTGAATTATTCAGGTCACTGTTTCCATAGGTACTGTACTTTGCGAAGGGATTATTTGTAATATAAATTACTCGATCCTGTTCGAGTTCAACAGTTCCAGGGTTTCCAACACTACCTGTAACACGTTGGACGTAGGGTTCTGTTCCTGTCCGGTCTGCCATGACCTTCCTGAGACTTGCATCGGTGATTGTCATGGGGTTGATGCTATCTGCCCCAGTGACTTTTTCATTTTTATTGAAATAAAAATCACCATTCAAATCATAAGTATTGACCTGACAGGCACGGCCCAGTACACGGTAAAACATACCGAGTTCCATGATTGTACCATGATAGTCCATTTTCTCAAATTGATTATCAACTATTTTCTTAGCATCCTGACCATCTTCTTCATCCTCGAAGCCTACTGGTTTTAAAGTCCACCCTACACCGAGCTCCACATATAATGTTTACCATGAGATTTATAAAATAAGTGACACGCATTATTATACTTCCTTTAAATTCAAAAACAAGCTTGATATTAAGGATATAGAAAATATCGCAATAAATATCAAGGAGATTGTAAATGATAAAAGATTAGAAAAACTTATTTTCGAAAAAACGGAAAAATTTGTAAAAAACAAGTTTATCCAACATTTACCTGTGGAGGATCAAACTCTGCTCAAAATGCAAATATTATATAACAAGGAAGATACATTGCATCTTTTCAAAAATAACTCATTAAAACAGATATATAATTCTTCATTCAGAGAATGGTTCTATCGAGAAAATTGAATGATTTTCAGAATTTAAAATGTATTTTGGTTAATCTCTTCAATAATCGATTTATTCACCACAGCCATGAACAAATATTTTTCCACACCCTATAATTTGTTACTGCTCGATATTTAGTGAGGTAAAGATTAAAAACTCTTTGCATCCTCTCAAAACCCCCATTTTTACATAAATAGACACCTAATGAGTCAATTTGTTTTATTAAATCATCAATTTCTTCATCTAATCCTGTATGATCACGTGAAATTTTTTCTAATCGTTGCAATTGTTGCATCATTACTGCTAGTTCATGGGCACTTTGCTCATCATTAAATCCGGTATAGTTATAATAATAAGGATAACGTTCAACTACAATATTTTGAACTTCTTCTGTAATGGAAGGATTGGATCTTGCTAAAAATTCTCCAGTTATAGTAATTACATCATAACCTTCTTCCTTTAATTGTTCCATAACAGGCCGGATAACTTTATCATCACCTATCAGTACTAATGACCTAATTGCAGCGTATCTACAATTAGTCCATTCATCATTCAAGATTTCTATGAGTGGTTTAATAGCACGTTTATCACCAATTTCTCCTAAAGTATCAGCAGCAATACGTCTTTCAAATATATTCTTACGTTTCAAAACTTCAATTAAAAGTTCCAGAGCACGCTCATCATCAATCTTTACTAAAACGGAAGCCAACGCAGAAGTTAGAGGATATTCATTCAATACTTCAAATAGTGGTTCATCAGAAGTGGGGTCTCCAATTTCTCCCAAAGCAGAAATAGAAGCATCTCTAATCTTTGTATTATCATATTTTAAAAAAATAATTAAGTCTGGAACAGCACTAGGATCACTAATATTGTAAATTTTTTGTGATATTTCCCTTTCAGGAACTGGATCACCATATGGGTTTTCCAAGATAGGTTTTATAACTTTATAATCACCTAATTTAACTAATGATTTCATTGCTTGGATTCTGCATTTAGGTCCAAATCCAGATAATGTTTTCAAGAGAGGGTCTATAGCTCTTTCATCCCCAATGTTTCCTAAAGCTTTAGCTGCAATTTCTTTTTTATCATCATCACTACTATTCAAAGTTTGAATAAAATAATTTATAGATCGATTCTTATCTATCTTTACTAACAATGTAATCAATGAATCATCAGGAGGATATTCCTTTAATGTCTCAAATAGTGGTTCTACAGAAGTTGGATCTCCAATTGCACCTAAAGATTTAATAGAAGCATTTCTAATTTGTGGATTATCATTTTTTAAAAAAGTGATTAAGTCGGGGACTGCTAGGGGGTCACGAATTTCCTTTATTGATTTAGATATTCGATTTGCATGAATAGGATTTTCAAATTTAACCAAAGCTTTAGCAGCTTTAACATTAATCAACGGATTATTATATTCTAATGATTTGACAAGCCCCTCAACATCATTTTTCTCTTCTAATTTCTCAATATCGGGTTTGGTAAATCTATCAAAAAATCCCATTAATTTTCCCCCTTAAGGAACAATCCGAATATTAGATAGTACTAACACTGCTAATATAATTATGTATAATTTTTCAAAAAAATGAAACCAAAAATGAAAGATTTAATCAGTTAATTCATAAAAAATAGATGAAATCACTCACGCCCCGAGAATACTCTATAATGTAGCCAGTACAGGTTCTTTATCTCCTCAATTATAGTCAGGTGCGCTTTCTTCATTACAATACAAGCACCGATTCCTGGTGACTTATTTCATGTGAAACCCACAAAAGACCATTATGATTCCTCCGGAATTATCTGTTTATTGACCCCCTTAATCTCTGCTAGTTTAAAAAAAGATGCAATGGTATGCTTGCAAAGGAATGATCCTGCAGCATACTTGGCACGGTTCTCATAGTCAGGACAACCTGGAAGACTACATCTAAGTTTCATGAATCCTATATTTTCATAAAAGAATAATAGTCTTAACTATCCATATCATTATTGTTGATGAAAATGAACGATCTTAAAGTTCTATTGGTTGAAGATGAAACCATAGCTGCGATGGATATTAAGCGTAGCTTGGAATCTTTTGGCTATCAGGTCCCATATGTTGCTTCCAGCGGGGAGGAAGCAATAGAAAAGGCCCTGGAAATCCTGCCCGATCTTATTATAATGGATATTATTTTTAAAGGAGAGAAAGATGGTATAGAGGCTGCACTAGAACTTAAAAACCTCAATATACCTATAATTTATTTAACTGCTCATTCTGAAGATCTTACAATTGAAAGGGCTAAATTAACAGAACCCTATGCTTATATTAACAAACCATTTGGTAAGTCGGAACTCAAATTAGCCGTTGAAATTGCTCTTTACAAAAAAAATATGGAAAGAAAATTGGAAGAGAGTGAAAAAAGCTACCGTGAGTTGGTAGAAAATTCCATGGTTGCGATTTATAAAACCAACATGAATGGAGATATTCTCTTTGCCAATCCTGCGATGGCTGAAATGTTTGGTTTTGAAAGTGTTGAAGAATTTAAAACAATAAAAGCTCAACAACTCTATAAAAATTTAAAGGATAGAAAGCCGATAATTGAAAAACTCATAAAATATGGTAAATTAAATCATCAGCAAGTTGACCTGATCTCCAATACAGGTGAAACAATTACCATTCTTCTAAGCGCCAATTTAAAAGATAATATAATATCTGGGATGATGATGGACATCACCCCACGAATAAAGTCCGAAAAAAAGTTGGAAAATAGCGTTTCACGTTTCCGTGCTTTAGTTGAATGCACATTAGACGGGATTATAACCACAGATGTCCATGGTAACATTTTACATTTCAACAATAGTTTACAGAAAATGTTTGGCTATTCCAAAGACGAACTACATAATTCTAAACTTACTTTATTAATGCCTGAAAAGTACCATAAAAAATTCATGGATAGTTTAAGGCATTTTAGATCAACTGGTGAGCACAAATTAACAGAAAGAACCACAGAAACTATTGGCCTTAAAAAAAATGGTACAGAATTCCCTTTTGAAATGTCACTGGCCAAATGGGAAATAGGGGAAAAAATCTACTTTTCTGCTATCATAAGAGACATAACGGAGCGTAAACGCGCTCAAGAGAAATTGTTAAACAAAGAGAAAGAACTTTCCTCAATTTATAACAACGTTGCAGATGTTATTTTTGTGTTAGCAGTAGAAGGAAAGAATATTTATAGATTTATTTCAGCCAACCCTGCGTTTTTTGAGACTACAGGATTAACAGAAAGCCAAGTTGTAGGTAAATATGTTCATGAGGTTATCCCAGAACCTTCCTTGACATTAGTTCTCAGTAAATATAATGAAGCAATTCAAGAGAAAAAAACTGTTAGATGGGAAGAAGTTACAGAATATCCTGCTGGAATAAAGTGGGGATCAGTTTCAATCACACCTATCTTTAATGGCAATACTCATTGCATAAAAATGATAGGCAGTGTGCATGATATCACGCAACTTAAATGTTCTTTGGAAGAAAAAGAAGTTCTTCTAAAGGAAATACATCATCGTGTTAAGAATAACATGCAAATAATTTCTAGTCTGCTGAACCTTCAAAAAAGTTATGTAACTAACAATGAAACTGCAGTGGATGTTTTAAAAGAAAGTCAAAATCGTGTAAAATCTATGGCCATGATCCATGAAAAACTATACCTCTCCACGGATTTAACACAAATTGATTTTGAAAATTATATCAAAAGTTTAGTTTTAGATTTATTTCACACTTATGCCATCTGCAAAGAACAAATTAACATAACAATAACTGTAAAAGACATAATGTTGAATATTGAGACTGCATTACCTTGTGGCCTTATAATAAACGAACTAGTCTCAAACAGCTTAAAATACGCATTCCCCCAGGGAAGAGAAGGTGAACTTAAACTCTCTCTTAAAAAATTTGATGACAATTATGAACTAATCATCAGTGATAATGGTATAGGATTCCCAGAAAACTTAAATTACAAAAAAACAAATTCACTTGGCCTGCAGCTGGTAAATAATTTAGTTAGTCAGATTGAAGGTACAATTTCGATGAATACAAATCATGGAACGGAATTTAAAATTATTTTCAAAGAGTTAAATTACCAGGAAAGAATGTAAAAATTAAGGAAATTTTCTCCTTATCTTATCATTTTTTTTGAAATGTTCCAAGTCTTCTTATTTTCATAAATATAATCTAAGACTATTCTTTAAATCATCCCATTACCAAAACGTTCACCAGGAAGATTAACATGATCCATGTTGCTTACGATATCAAAGTTTACAGACAGGTCTTGAAAGACATTATCAAAAAGGATGATGTGGTAGTGGAGCTGGGCTGCCATGTGGGTAATTCCACCAGGATAATATCTCAATTAGCACCGAAGGGTAATATAATAGCTTTGGATAAAGGCACTGAGTCTAAAGAAAAACTAGAACAGCTGAATGAAGAAGTTGAAACTCATATTGAATTTATCCAGAGTGATGTGCGTCTTCATGAAACCTTAGAAGAGGTGGCTAAAAAGGTCAATGCTTTAGGGGGTTGTGACGTTCTTTCTGTGGATCTTGGTGGTGGTTACCATCCTGACACTACTTTTAAAGTATTTTATATTTGGTCTTCAACTTTAAAACCCCGTGATACTATCATCAGGAACAGGGGACTTTTGGATTTCATTCATTCCACATCCACTTCTGAATTTATCAGATCTGAAAATGGTTGGTTGGAGTCTTGTAGGGATGATGGTGTGCCTAAGAGATTAAAAGAATTGAAATTATGGTCTCCCAAAGTATAAAGAAAATTAATCTTTTTTCCTTCTTTTCCATGCTTTTTTAGCTTCTCCCTGGAATTTTGGATCCTCATCCAGTAACTCTAGGACCCATTCCACTCCTGATAAATGTTTCATGACTTCTTTGTATTCTGGGCTTTCCATTGTTTTGATGCGGGCCTCATCAATACTCAGGAATTTCAGGGCGATTAAGTAACTTTCTTTGATGTCTTCTTCATCTTTGTACCAGTATGTTTCATCTGTGTATTCTGGTTTATGACCTGCTAACCATTCTGCTAGTTCACTGTCTCCTGTTTTATTTTTAATTGTAGAAATGAAGTACTTCCTGAGGGCGTGGCCTCGCCAGTAACTGTATTCCATTTTTTCTGAAGTTTTGAATCCTGCATTTCGGTCACACCTGATTATGAGCGTTCTGACTGCATATACTGACATGGGTTCACCACTTACACTGAGGAATAGTTTCCCTTGTGTTTTTGGATTTGAAGGATGAAGTTTCCCATCTGAGGTGCTGATTCGTTCCCGGAGGTATGCTAGTATTTGTCTTGTGGCTTCTGGTGGGAGGAATGTGAAATAGCGGTGGTGAACTTTTTCCCGGGTAATGTGGAGGGTGAGGATTTCATCATTCAACCTGTTTTCCAGGTTGATTAATTCTTCAACCGTGTTGACCTCCTGTCCCAGTACTTGACCTGCTGCTATGAGTAGTTGTGATATTGTGAGGTTTCGCATTTCTGCCTGGCTCAAACCTGTGAGTGCTAAAGTGTATATCACTGCCCGGGCCCTGGTACTGCCTGCATCACACATTTTTCGGATATCTTCCCTTTTTACTAAACAACCATAGTTTTTATCTAGGCATGAGGATCCTTTTGGAAATTTTATTTTAAGTGGGGTTATGTCATTAAAATCATAGAAGGTTCTGATTGCACTGATATAATTTTTCACTGTGCTGCGTGATTTGTTTTCTTCATCTTCAAGTTGTACTTTAAATGCGGTTACTCTGGATTTAATTCGTCTTCTTCGTTTCCTTACACCTTTTTATTCTTCATTCTCAGCTTCTTCTATTAATTCTTCAAGATTAAGGCTATGAAATTGACTGTATCTCCTGAGGGCTAATTCATATAAAATTCTCGTGTTTTCAGAATAACTGTTACTACTGAAAAAAGTTTTTATTAGAGTTTCATCTTCTTTATTCATAAGAGTCACTTTGTTAAGGGTGGTTTATGAAAATCGAAAAAAGAGTTGATTTTCGAAACTTTACTAAGAAACAGAGGTCTTTTAGATTTCATACACTCAACATCCACTTCTGAACTTATCAGATCGGAAAATGGGTGGCTGGAGTCCTGTGGAGATGATGGAATCCCACCGCGATTAAAAGAACTAAAACTCTGGTCTCCAAAACTATAAGAAGGAGGGTATTTATGATAGGAAAGAAAATCAGGATTGAACGAATTATCAACCGAAAAACCGGGCGATGTGTGATTGTGCCCATGGACCACGGTGCTTCAATTGGACCTGTGGATGGAATAATAAAAATGGCAGAGACCATTGACGAAGTTGCAAGCGGCGGTGCCAACGCTGTGATAATGCATAAAGGAATGGTTGGCACAGGACACCGAGGATATGGACGAGATATCGGACTGATTATTCATTTATCTGCCAGCACTGCTCTGGGACCTGACCCTGATCATAAAGTCCTGGTAACCTCAGTGGAAAAAGCCATCCAGCTGGGAGCAGACGCAGTATCAGTACACGTAAATGTGGGATCAGAAATGGAACCCGAGATGTTAATGCACCTGGGAAGCATTTCCGAGATATGTGATGACTGGGGAATGCCCTTAATTGCCATGATGTACCCCAGAGGCAAAAAAATCGACAACGAACACTCTGCAGAAGTAGTGAAACTGGCTGCCCGTGCCGGTGCCGAACTGGGAGCCGACATCATAAAAACCAACTACACCGGAGACCCGGACACATTCAAAGAAGTTATTGACGGCTGTCCAGTACCACTGGTCATTGCTGGAGGACCACGGGTTGAAACCGACCGGGAACTCCTGGAAATGGTTAAAAACTCAGTGGACATGGGCGGAGCGGGTGTAGCCATAGGAAGAAACATTTTCCAGGCCAGATCACCACAGAAAACCACCAGGGCCATTGCTGAGATTGTTCACAATGACCTGGATGTTGACGAGGCCCTTAAAATCCTTAACGGCCGATAAATCCACTAAAATATTTAATTCATTAAATTTTTTTATAATCCTAAGGATTATAATCCACTAATAAATAAGATAATCCATTAGAAGGTTAAGCTATGAAATTTGCATGGATAATGGCCGAAGGTAATGTATGGGATAAGAAAAAACAATTCATTACCACTGGACTGGAATCAGGGATGGATCACATCGTTGACTTCAGCGATGTGGAAAACATCCGCAAACTGGGTAATGTAAAGCTCATCTCAGATATAGAAAGTGCCGATGTGGTGCTGGTGGGTCGAAACAGTGAAGGAGATGGCACCCTCATCATACCTGATGATCTTTCCAAATCCAAGGACCTGGCTGCAGTGAAGAGATTGAAACGAAGGGATAAAAAGGTAGCAGCCTACGTGGAAATCCTCAGTAAAAAGCACGAAGAACTGGCTGCCACACTAGGAAAAGAAGCAGATTACCTCATCCTAATGGGCCGTGACTGGAAAGTCATACCCCTGGAGAACCTGATTGCAGGATTACAGGATGAAAAGGTGAAGATCATAGCAGCAGTAGCAGACTATGATGAGGCAAAACTGGCCCTGGAAACCATGGAACACGGAACCGATGGTATACTACTATGTCCCCATGAAATCAGCCAGATAAAAAAGGTAGCCGAGTTAATGGAGAAAATACAGAGTGAAGATTACCAGTTGAAACCAGCCACCATCACCAAGGTTGAACCAGTAGGTATTGGAGACCGGGTCTGTGTGGACACCTGCTCCATGATGCAAATGGGTGAAGGGATGCTGGTGGGATCCTACTCCCAGGGACTGTTCCTGGTGCACAGTGAGTCCATGGAAAGCGAATACGTTGCCTCAAGACCCTTCCGGGTTAACGCCGGACCAGTGCATGCCTATGTCATGACCCCTGGAAACAGGACCAAGTACCTTTCAGAACTGGAAACCGGAGACGAAGTCCTAACCGTGGACCAGAATGGTAAAAGTAAAGTAGCCATAGTGGGACGGGTTAAGATTGAAAAACGACCTTTGATGTTAGTAGAAGCTGAATACGATGGAGTGGTTCTTAGAACTCTTCTTCAAAATGCCGAAACCATCCGCCTGGTCTCCGAAGATGGTAAACCCACTTCCGTTGCAGAACTGAAAGTAGGGGATAAGATAATGATCTACCTGGACCCCAATGCCCGGCACTTTGGAATGGCCATTGAAGAGACTATTATTGAGAAATAATTGTTAAAATAAAGGGATAAATCTTAAATTTATCTCAAAATTATTATTTTTTTAGGATTAATTTTTCTGGTATTCATTCCTTTACTTTCTATATCCATCTATGATCCCTAACTATTTTTATCAACAGGATTGTACAAAAATATAATAGAGAAATTCAGAAGTGAATTTAATATTATAAAAGGGGCTAAATGGAATGTCAACATACAATGTGGAACTGATAACACCTTCTGCCAAGGATGAACTATTAAATGAACTTAAAAGTAAGGTTAAGTTCGAAAGAAAAGCTAACATCCACGGTGCCTGTGTTAAACTTTTAACTGACAATGAGGAGTTTAAAGAGGAATGGGAAGATAACTTCAAGTTCATGAATGAGGATATCCGTCCCCATGCCAAGATCTTCTCAACCGACGATGGTGGGAAACTGCAGGTCCTGTATGAACCTGTTTCCAAAACATGCATCGTTAAAAACTGTGATTACTATGGCTGGATCAAAAGCATAGCCCTGGCCACGATTTCCGATTTTTTTGAAGAATACCATTCTGAGCACCGGCGTTACTCCACCCATGGATCGGCAGTTGACTACGGCGGACATACCATGGCCATTATCGGACCCCCAGGGACAGGTAAAACCACCTTAACCTATGGACTGCTCCAGTACGATGATTTCAATTATATATCCGATGACTGGTTCTTTACCAGGCTCTTCCACAATGCAGCAGTTGTCTATTCCTCTGAAAAGAATTCATACATACGTGATGATTTAGCCCAGGTCTGGAAGGGATTCTCCCAGGAGGTGAACCAGGTCCAGCTGGATAACCGGGGCAGGGGAATTGCTGATGTTAACACCCTTTTTAGGGGAAGAGTCAGAGAGACAAGCACCTTAAAAACCGTAATTCTCTTGGAACGGGACCAAAAAAATCCTCCATTCCGCAAACTGGACCACAACGAAGCCCTGGATTTCATGCTAGATAAGGATTTTTGCAACCCCCACCAGCTGATAAGGGATGAACGTAAACTCGAAATAAGGAAAAACTTCTTCCTGGAGTTATTCCAGGCAGTTGATGTTTACCTCTTGAATACCGTGGAAACTCCCCAGGAAAGTTTGGACAGGATAAAAAATCTTATAATTTGATATAAATTTATATAAGTTGATATTAATCTATATAATTTGAAATATAATATTAACAAATCTAATAATCTAATGAAATAATAATTAATAGATGATTCAAAAACTTAGAGATTTAAATACTTCAAATTAACTACGAATACTAAAAAACAGCTTATCAGGTGATTTCAATGAGAGCATTTATAGCAGTTGATGTGGATAGCAGGTTATCCTACAAAATCCAGAAAATCCAGAAGGAACTTAAGAAAACCCGCGCCCCATTGAAGATGGTGGAACCAGAAAACCTGCACTTCACCTTCAAATTCTTTGGTGAGATTTCCTCATCCCATGCAGACCAGATAATCAGTACTATGCAGGAAAAACTGGAAAAATACCAGTCCTTTCCACTGCACATTAAGGGAACTGGAGTTTTCCCCAAAATGGATTATATGAGGGTTATATGGTTGGGAATTGAAGATCCAAACCGGTTTTCTGAGCTTCAAAAAGACCTTGACCAAGAATTTGCCAAGATGGGATTCAAAAAGGAAAAAAGTTACATACCTCACCTCACCATAGCCAGGGTGAAGGGCCCTCAAAATAAAGAACTCTTAAAGGAGAAAGTAATGGAATTAGAATCTGTTGAAATTGGTGAAATGACCCTGGAAAAACTGGTTTTAAAGAAGAGTGAACTCACCCCGGTTGGTCCAATATACACCGATGTTAAGGAATTTTTCATTTAAAGATTAATAGTATTAAATAACAATTAAACGTTTAAATAACGATCAAACGTTTAAATAACGATCAAAAGTTCCTTTATAATAACTCCTTTATAATAACAAATCAAACTGCAATAAAGATTCATGAAACTAATAGAGGTAATTACAAGTGATTGATTTTACACAGGTTTTAGACGATATTGAACCCTCTAAAGAAGAGGTATCAAAGGTTCACAATTTATCAGACAAATTAATTGAAATTATAAACCTTAATGCCCAAAAGGAGGATATTAATGCTGAGGCAGTACTTTTAGGTTCAGTGGCCAAGAACACATGGATATCAAATGGTAATAACAGTGAAGGCAAGGACCTGGATATTGATATTTTCATTAAATTCCCACTCCCCACTTCTTTAGATGATCTGAAGGTCCATGGTTTGGAACTTGCAGAAAAATGCATAAAAGAAGTTGATGGAACCTATGAAGCACGGTACGCTTCACACCCTTATCTCACCGGTACCATTGAAGGTTACATGGTTGATTTTGTTCCCTGTTATGATATTGAAGATGCAAGTCAGCTGAAATCTGCAGTGGATCGCACTTTTCTCCATACCCAGTACATCGTGGCCAACCTGAAACCAGAACAGACCAGAGAAGTTCGTCTCCTGAAACGCTTTATGAAAATGGTGGGAACCTATGGCTCTGAGTTCAAGGTGGGTGGATTTTCAGGATACCTGTGTGAATTACTGGTAATTCATTATGGTTCCTTCATGGATGTTCTTCACGGGGTTTTTGACCACTGGAAACCAGGGTTCGAGATTGACCTCATGGAATTCGGCACTGCCAGGTCCTTTAAGGACCCCCTGGTGGTGGTGGATCCCACTGATGGAAACCGGAATGTTTCAGCAGCCCTTACACTGCAGAAAATGGCAGAGTTCCGTGTGGCAGCAGGTAATTTTCTGGATAATCCTAAAACCTCTTATTTTTATCCTAAAGCTCTTAATTTCACAAGAGAAAGTATCAGGAATGAATTTAAAAATAGGGAAACTCATTCATTCATCCTGGTTTTCCCTGCTCCGGATATTTCTGCTGATGCCCTGCACCCCCAGATCCAGAAGACTGAAAAATCCCTGGTGAGGATCATGGAAAATGAAGATTTCCAAGTCATGGGCAGTGATTCATGGAGCGATGAGGATAAAACCGGTTTAATACTCCTGGAGATGAACACCTGGCATCTTCCACCCTATAAAAAGCATTACGGCCCCATGGTATGGGATGATGAAAATGGAAGGAGATTCCTTAAAAAGCATCCAGATTCATGGACCGAAGGTGAACAGTGGGTTACACTAGCCAAACGTGAATACCCTGATGCCCATTCCCTTATCCAGGGAACCCTCACACCAGAAGGGATCAGGAATCTCAGGGTGGGCAAACATTTGAAGAAGAAAATCCTGGATAAATACCAGCTGGTGGATGTTCTGGATATGTTAATTGCCGAAGATGCAGATGAGGATATACTTAAATTCTTGTATTGCTACCTGCATAAAAATGAGCTTTTAGCCAGGGACTAAGGTTTATTTACCCCTATAATCTACTTCTTTTACTTCTTTAAATTTTATTTTATGAATTTTAACCAAACATATGAATTTTAACCAAACATTAATTTGAATCAAAAATTATTTGAATCAACTTTTAAAAAAAAAATCCTAAAACAACCCATTTTTATGGGTCAATCCTTCCTTTCATAAACGAACTTAGGAACTGCGTCACGGAATGGGTCGAATGTTTCCAGGTTCTTTATAAGAGTGGATTTCATACTGACACCAGAGTGCAGGGAAGATGGTAATCTTAGAATCCTTTTTAGATCTATGGAAACCTTGGCATCAACTAAAGTGAGGTTTAAAGATGCTATACCTTTAACCAGTCTGGCGTACCTCTGGGGGCCTATTGATTTTCTGAAAAGCCCCCACTGGTCATCATTTAATAATTCACGATGTTTGATAACTGCTTTTTTAATATCCCTGCTAACATCATCAATTTCTGTATCCAGACTCAGGCTCAAGAGGGCCTGTTTAACCTGCTGGGTGAATACCTGTGGATATCCAAAGGGGATGGTGAAGTGCTCCAACTTGTATTTCATACCGTGACTGGAGTATTCACTGCGTGGAACTTCAGAACCCACTAAATATTTGACGATCTGGCTACGTACATCACTGTCCATGCCCATCACCATATCATCCAGTACCCTGATGTGATAACCACGACCCGAATAAACCACGTGTATATTTTTAAGCCCCAGGTCACCTTTAAGGGTGTCCACCAGTCCCTGTACAATACCTTTTGCCTGACCCAAACATATTTCACAGACATTGTCACAGCCACAGGATCTTATGGGTATGTCCTTGGCATCCACATCAAAGACCACCTCTGCTTTTATCCATCCATCCCTGCGTCGAGGTTTGTGGTAAAATGCCACTGAGGAGTAAGCAGCAAATGGTGTTCTAACCCGCATGAACTTTCTTAAATAATCTGTATCCTGGAATACACGGTAGCGGTCATTGGGGCCCCTTCCTATATGGTCAAAACCGAACTCTCTCTGGGTTATGGTGTTGAGGATGAAATCCGGAACATCCTTCACATTCCATTCTTCCCTGTAGTACTGGCGGCGTTCATTGGGGGTGGCTGCTTTTAATTCCATACTATATTAGGCCTCCCCTGATTTTTTATTTGATGATTGTTGTTTATTTGATTGGATGGTTTTACCTTTCGGTGCACTGTTAACATTGTACTGGCCTTTAACAGCATCACCACTATTTTTACCACTGCTATCAGTATGTTCTTTACCAGTTGTACCAGAATTTCCATTACTATCTACACCAGAATTACCCGAATCAGGCCCTTCCGTATCCAGGTTCCTCACTTCCCATATCATCCGGTTATAGTAACTTAAGGGGTTACCTATCTTTTTACAAACTTCATCTGGCCGGCAAAGATGGGGTAGGTGTAGTTTTATCTTCTCACAACTCATGGGAGTGTACCAGGTGGTTTCACCCTCGTGCTCCATTTTCAGGGAGGAGTGCATTCCAAAACCAAGCTTGGCATTTATGTTAACCTTTTCCTGAGGCTGGTCATCAAATAATGGCGGTACACATCGCTGGGCAGCCTCGTAGATAAGTGGCAGAACCTCGTTTTCTGTAACTTCCAGCTGTGGATCCTGGTCAGAGATACGTTTGGAGAGGTTCATCCTGAAAACATCAGGATACAACCGAGCATAGGAAACAAACGGTGTCATAAAGAGTACTATGGCATCGTTCCGCCCCCCTGATTTTATACCCTCCAGGGCTTTCTTTACGCAGGGTGGAAATGCCAGAGGGTTCAGTGGACCGGCTTTCATTGGCCCACTTCCACCTCTACCCGAGCCATAACCGTAGCTCTGCATTGGCTCGGCCAGTACCTCGGCCACCTCATCAGCCAGTTCCAGGAGTATGGGGTTGGGTTCTACCATGATCCGTGCCTTTTCATAAACCTGTTTAATGTAGTCCTCGGTTTCCTGCATGATCATCTTGACCATGATAAGTTCCTTGAGTTCATCCCCAATTAACAGCTCGTACATGCTGCTGGGGTTACGTTGCTTTATCCTGGGCCCGAACCGGTCCAGGAAATCTTCCCTATCCAGTATCAGTTCTCCTCTGTCCAGTAACAGATCAGTGAGGCGTATCTTACGGCTGCTTAATAACTCCTGGAAGAAGGTCCAGTGTACCAGGTCATCTTTCAGTAACATCTGCAGGGATTTTTCCACAATTAACCTGCTTTCTTCAGTACGTAATTTACCCAATCTTTCCTGGACCAGATCACCCTGTGCCTCCACCATGACCCTGGTTTCACGAGAGTTAGGTCCAAATTTAACTCCAATAGCCTGGCAAAGAAGGTAAAATGAGATAACATCATACTTGGTTATGGCATAATCCGAAAGAAATGCATATTTCCTGCTGTTAAATTCCCGGTCATGTTTTTTCTGGATATACCATTCCATCCTCTTCAAGGCAAGTTCCAGGTAATTGGATGGTATTTCCTGATCATCAACAATTTCCTGGGATGGATTGTGGGCTACTAAACTTCTAAGTTCTGGAATATCCTCTGATATCCCTTCAAAACTGCCCAATTCCCTTACAATGTCTTTTCCCTCTGGTGATAGGGGGTTTAAAAAAGAGATGGAAACCATGATTAACTGTTGCCTCCCAGCTTAAAAAATTTTATTGATTGAAGATTTAAGTATTGATAAATTCCCAATTTTTCCTTATTTATTTAAAATCAGTACAACCCTAAATTTTTACCATAATCCCAGTCGAATAATCCACTAATTTACGTCCATAAAATCATCCATTATCCATATCAATGGACAATTATTCAGGTCAATGGACAAATCTTATATAGAAATTAGATAAAAATAGATAATATTCTTTATCATTAACTCCAACAGAGTTTTTACCTTAAGATAGTTAATAAATATTTAAAAATAGATATCTAAGGCAGAATAAACGTCATTATCACTAAATATGTTATTATAGGAGGAATTTCTTTGAGTAAAGATTCAAGTAAAGTATTTATCACCTGTGCCCTGCCCTACGCCAACGGGCCATGTCACCTGGGACACCTGCGTTCAACATATATACCTGCAGACATTTACGCACGTTACAACCGGATGAAGGGTAAGGATGTGTTACTGGTCTGTGCTACAGATGAACACGGAACACCCATAGCTGTTCAGGCGGAAAAGGAAGGAGTATCACCCCTGGATGTTGCCACCCGTAATTACGAGTTAATTAAAAGGGATCTGGAATTATCAGATATTTCCTTTGATAATTTTTCCAGAACCACCGACCCCCTGCACTATGAAATATCCCAGAACTTCTTTTTAGACCTTTACAATAAAAATTTCATTTATCCCAAGACCATCCAGCAGCTTTACTGCCCGGAGTGTGAACGATTCCTCCCTGACCGTTACGTGGAGGGTACCTGTCCCCACTGTAATGCAGAAGGTGCACGGGGTGACCACTGCGAAACCTGTGGCCGGCACTTAGAACCAGTACAGCTGGTGGAGCCAAGGTGCCTCATCTGCAACAGCGAACCTGAAGCCAGGGAATCTGAACAGTACTACTTCCGTTTAAGCAACTTCCAGGATGAACTTAAGAAAACCTTGGAAAACAACACACAATTCCCGGCAAATGTCCGTAATTATGCCCTGCAATGGATCAATGAAGGATTAAAAGACTGGATCCTCACCAGGGACATGGACTGGGGTATCCCTGTACCACTGGATGGTGCTGAGGGTAAAATCATCTATGTCTGGGGTGAAGCATTCCTGGGCTACATCTCTTCAGCTGCACAGTGGGCCCGTCGTGAAAACACTCCCTGGGAACCCTACTGGAATGACCGGGCTGTTCACTTCATTGGAAAGGACATCATTTACCACCACAGCATATTCTGGCAGGCCATGCTCATGGCTTACGGCTGCAAATTACCCTACAACATCGTGGCTGGGGAATACCTTTCACTGGAGGGCCGTAAGATGTCAACCAGTAAAAACTGGGTGATATGGGCAGCTGACTTCATGGAGAAATTTGATGCAGATTTATTAAGATACTACCTGGTGGCCAATGCACCACTCACCCGGGACACTGACTTTTCCTGGGATGACTTCCAGAGAAGGGTTAACGATGAACTGGCAGATGTGGTAGGCAATTTCATGCACCGTACCTTCTCCTTCACCCACCGTTTCTTCCAGGGTGAAATACCCGAGCCGGGCAAATTCAATGAGTATGACCAGCAAGTTCAAAAGGAAATAATTGAAACTCCAGGACGGGTTGGTGTGCATATTGAGAACTTCGATTTCAGGGAAGGTCTTAAGGAAATTATAAAACTGGCCAAACTGGGAAACAAGTACTTCAATGACCAGGAACCATGGAGAACTGTGAAGGAAGAAAGTGACAGGGCAGCTACCACCCTTTATTTATGTAATCAGATTGCAAAGATAATCAGTATCATTATAAGCCCATACCTACCATCTAAAGCTGGGAAGATGAGAGAAATTCTCGGTTTAAATGGTGGTAATGGAGATACTTTCAGCTGGGACGATGCTGCCGGGTTTTTACCCGCTGGTACCCCAATTTCCAAGGCAAAACCATTATTTGCCAAAATTGATGATGATGTAATTGCAGCAGAAAAAGATGCACTTTATAAAAATTTAGAGGAGACCGAAGTTATGGATGATCTAATCAGTATTGATGATTTTATAAAACTGGACCTGCGAGTGGGTAAAGTTATTGGAGCAGAAAAAGTAAAAGGCTCAGATAAACTCTTAAAGTTAATGGTTGATGTTAAAGACAAACAGTTACAGGTTGTGGCAGGTTTAGCCACCAAATATTCACCGGAAGACATCCTCAATCAGAAGGTAATTGTACTGGTGAATCTCCAACCAGCCAAACTCTTCGGTATAAAATCCGAGGGAATGGTACTGGCAGCTGGAGATAGTCTCAGTCTCCTAACTGCTCCTGATGCAACCATTGGTGAAAGAATACAATAAATAAGTATATTGGGGGTCTTGGATATTCAGGATAATGGCCCTGTATTCATAATACCCAATATTCAAGAATCCTAATATTGGATAATGGCAAATTGAACCAAATTAATATATAAAGCCAAATTTGTGATATATAATGAGAATATCCAATAGTGGTTGTCAAAGTGACAGTGCTGGATGAAATTTATTGATTAAGTGGTGAATTGATGGATAATAGAGTATTTAATTGCTAATCAGGTATTAATGAGGTAATAGATTATTAGAATATCTCTATTTTCTTAAATATATCTCACCTTTACAAATCGGGTAAAATCACACATTAACGAAGGAATACGATGAATGAATCTGTACTTATTGGGAAATCCGAGCGTTTTCTGGATCAGATAAAAAGAAGGGAAATTTCAGTAAGTGGTATTGAAAGCCCGGAAAAGTTCCTGACTCTTTACACTTACCTGAAGAAGAACATGGATACCCTGCAGGATATGAGGGAAACCATGGAAATTAAGGGTTATACTGCTCCTTATCGTTCCATAAATAAATATGGTCGTCCCTTGAGTGGTGAGGCCAAGGCAGAGGATATGTATGATATCAGCCGCCATACCCAGTACTTCCGGCTCAACGCTGCTGCCAAAAAAAATATACTGGACCGTGTTAAATCTGCCATGTCCTCTCATCGTATTGCAATCGGACACCTGGAGGAGTTTGCCACCCTGGAATGTGAATCCTGCCATTGTAAGTACAGTGGTCATGAGCTATCCCTCCTGACTAGCGGCAACTGCAAATGTGGTGGGGATGATCTCAGTTTACATGTAAATAAAGAGGCTGTTTATCGTCTTGAAATCATCCCATTTTTACCACTTTCTGGAGATTACATGGTTAAACTCTCAGAACTCAGCCCCCATAGTAGAGTAGCATTCCGCAGTATGGTGCGCATCTTAAAACAGGAAAAAAGGGGAATTGTTAAAACTGTCTCCCTGGTTATCAAGATAATGGAAGATGGTAGATGGGTTAGGAAAAGAGTTACCATTGATGCCCAGGATGAGGCCAACTATGAAAAGGAGATCCGCAGTCAGTATGGTTCCAATGCCCGTATTGAAATGATGCAGTTCCATCGTAAAAAACCTTCAATAATCAATGACAAACAGGTGCAAACTGCCCTTTCACTGGGTTATGTTAAGTATGCAGAAACTGAGATCCTGAATTTCTTACCGGATTTACTTGAAAAATCCCTCTCTAACATGAAGAAAGTTGAAGAGTACCAGGAAGCACTGGAAGTTGCCGAAAGGAATGCTAACAAGTATGAAAATGGGGATGAACCAGAAAACCTAAAAAAATTCTTTTTAAAAAGAGAACTGGAAGAGAGAGGACTCCTTAACGATGGAGTTCTTCCTGAAACAATACAGGAAGATTTAAAGAAAAAGGAATCCCTTGAAAAAAGTCTCTTCCTAGAAATACCCCGTATATACATTTTATGGGATCTTTTACACTATTACTTAACCACTTCCTATGACCGGAGGAATAAATATTCAGGCCCATTCCCTTACCTTCGCCCCAGCCTTGATTCGAACCAGATAAAAGCTTTCAAGGACTTTAAACAGGATGTAGTGCAGATCATGCAGGATCACCTTCCCCTGAAGATTGAATACGTACACAATATGGGAAAGGTTTTATCCAGTAAATTCGCGGTTGAAAAGAAGATGAAAGGTCTTCACCTGCAGATGGGACCGGCTCTGGGAGCAGCCATACTCTCTATTGAAGGAGATATTCCGGTGGAAAAAACCTCAGAATTATTCTCCATGCCACTTAAAGATGTTCAGAAAGAAAAAGAAACCCTTGAAACCCTGCAAAAACCTGCTACGTCCAAGGCCAAACAGTTCATGGCAATGATGAAAAAATAACCACCATCCGGGAGTGTTTTCCATTTGAAAGACGAAATTTATGTGAATAAACCATTATCCTTCAGCAGGATCATGGAACTCCTGGATCAGCATCCGGATCTGAAGAAAATAAGCTGTCCTCCCAGTTTATATTCACGAATTTCACCAAAGTATCTTCAGGCACTGGAGGAATTGGGTGTAACTGTTGTATCAGTTGAAAAGAAAGGGCGTCCCAAAAAGTATAATGAAAAAGATGCAAAAAATATTCAAGAATTATTAAAATCAGGACATACACCCCAGGAAATTGCAGAAATCCTGAGTATTCCCTTGAAAACTGTTTATTATCTCAAGGGGTCCCGGCTTAAACCCGGGAGAAAAATGAAATACGATACCTTAAAAGTTAAAAAAGTTAAAAACCTTTATAAAAATGGAGTTCCAGCTAAGGATATTTCAAAAGACCTTAAAATTCCCCTTAGAACTGTTTACTCCCTATTAAAACGGTGAAAAAATGGAACCTAATCTTATACTTCTTAACCAGGACCTGTTTTTAACCTCGGCCATCTGTGCCCTGGTAGCCTTTCTGGTAACATTCATAAGCATGCCCCGCCTTATTAAAAAGTTGAAAGATGCAGATATCGTGGGCAGGGATATTCACAAACCATCCAGGCCAGCTGTGGCTGAAATGGGTGGAATTGGTATTCTTTTCGGATTTATCATTGGGATATTTCTGGGTATTTATTTTTATCCCGAGCTTCAGTTCCAGCTTACCATCACCCTGCTGGTGATTCTCCTGGTGGGAATAGTGGGAATGGTGGATGACCTGGTTATGTTATCTTCAAAGGAAAAACTAATTCTTCTCTGGCTGGCAGGTATGCCTTTAATCTGGATTGCACCCCCCAATGTGGGCTTACTATATATTTTGGCCATACCCATTGCAGTTTCCATTGCTGCCAATCTCACCAACATGCTGGCTGGTTTAAATGGTATTGAATCTGGCCTGGGGGCAATTGCCATGATATCCCTCAGTATTTCATGTATAATCATGGGTAAGTCCGATGTGGCAGTAATCAGCATGTGTATGGCTGGAGCATTACTGGCCTTCCTTTACTACAACCGACATCCGTCAAATGTCTTCCCAGGGGATGTGGGAACACTGATTATAGGGGCAACCATTGTAGTGGTGGCCTTTATTGGGCGGGTGAAGATCATTGCCCTTATTGTATTGATACCCAACATAATTGATATGCTGCTCAAACTTTACAGTGCAGGTGTAATGGAAAGACAGCAGCACCAGCCCACCCAGGTGGGAGAAGACGGAAAACTTATGGCCCCAGAATCAGGTTTTAATTCCCTGATAAGATGGATCTTAAAACGGCCCATGGAAGAAAAAAATGTGGTCCTGATTGTGTGGCTCATTGGAATATTCTTTGGTGCAGTGGGAATAATCCTGGCTTATGTTTTAAAAGCACGTATGTTCTAATAATGCTTTTAAATAAACATAACACCTTTTTGTTGTATGAATACACAAAAATATGCGAGGTTTATGAAACCTTATATAAATGATGGATACCGGGATTAAGTCCAGTTATCATAACAATAAAAATTTAGTCGTAAATAGAATTCAACAACGCCAAAGCTGCTTTCTCAATTGCAGGATCATTTAAATGTTTTATTATATCCATTGATATGCGAAGATAGTTGGAACCTTCATCTGTTTCACCCAACAGGAAATAGGCAGTCCCCATCATCAAGTAGGATATGGATTCTCCTTTTTTATCATCAATTTTCTGGAAGGACTTTAAAGATTTTTGGAAAAATTCCAGAGATTTTTTGGTTTTCTCTTCTTTTAAAGTAATATCACCCATTATAAGGAGTAATGCTGCCTCTCCTTTCAGATCACCAATACTGCTGGCCATTTGGATGGCATCCCTCATATGAGCCATTGGGTTTTCAAATTCCTGGTACGTAGAATAAACTGCGGATTCATCCAGGAGTCCAATGATATCATCCAGCCTTTTACCAATTTTCACGTAATCAATTGATTCATCACCTGGAGCTTGAGAACCAGTTGATACTTCTGATTTGGGTATAGAATCAGACCCACCTTCCACCGTTGCTGTTTTATTCACATTCTTCGGTTTAGTAGCTTCAAGTTCTATTTCACATTCTTTAATTTTGTTTAAAACTTCCTCTGCTAAAGGTATATCTAAGGATGAACACAACTTAAAAGATTTTTGATATGTATCCAGGGCTTTTTGAACGTTTTCTGTACTAATATATACGTCACCGATTAGATCCAGAATCGTGGCTTCTTCTTCAGTAAAACCTAATTCATGGTATATTCCCACCGCTTTTTCTAGAAATGCAATGGCATCATCCGTGTCTCCCATTTCGTATTGGAGGGTTGCAATTTCAACCATTAAATTGGCTTCAGCTTCCTGATACTCCCAGAGTTGTTCTAATAGCACTTTAAGGGAAGCAACCTTGTCCTTTTTAGCATCAAAAATACCCACAGGCGATTCCTCCTTCAAATTATCATGTAACTGCATTCAATAAATTTATTAAAGAGTAATGACTTGTTAAACTAATCATTTTAATACTAATAAATACTGACCAATGACATCTCAAGACTAATAAATTACTAAGACCATGATTTATCAAGACTAATAAATTACTCACGACCAACGACACATCAATACTAATAAATTACTATGAGCAATGACTCATCATGATTAATGAATTACTGAATCTAATGAATTACTAGGAGTTAATTTTCATTTTAACTTACATCCTCAACTCACGTCACATAGATAGCTGGTGCATACACCCCTGGGCTGTCCTTCCGGGTCTGCATCCAGATGGTAACTGAACTGCTCATGGGTAAGGTTTTCTAAAAAATTGGCCAGTATTATGGAACGTAAACATACATGGGGAGCCACTCCTTTTTTTATCAAATCTTTACAGGCAGCAGCCCTGCATTTAGTCACAGATATTGACATTTTCCTGTTTCCTTCATCTTTAACAGTTACTGTACCTTTCTTGATAAAACCAGCATCTTCCAAACATTCAACTATTGATTTCATTATTTCAATAGGGGGTTTTCCTTCAGCGTCCACTGAGAAGCCACATGAATTTTCAAGATGATCCATGACAAACCTGGTGGCGTTCCAGCCCAATCTCCGGGTGTAAGCAATGTTATCACCCAGTAATTCATCCCTGGTTTTTTCAATACTGTAAATCCAGCTACTCATTAGTAAGTAGTAAAGTTCCTGAAGGTCAATTTTATTCACAATATCTCACCCTTTCCTAAAATAAGCCCTTATCTGTGATTTCATATTCGGCGGTTACAATGAGATCAGAACCAGATTTGAATGTTAAATAATTTCCATCAAGCATTATTTTGTTATCCACAATAGATTTCAATACTTTCTCTGTATTTGCACTGGCTACACCTTCAGTATAATTAACAACCACCGTGGCACCGGCTTCGGTTAACCGCCGCAGGTATGTTTTTAAAAATCGGATAACCATTGCTTCCGGGTTAAAAGTGAAGAAAGTGGTGAGAGAATCAATAACAGAACGGAATTCATTTGATTTTTTGAAAACAAAACGAGTTCCCAATCCAACTTTAACCATGAAATCAGTGGGGTCATTAATTTTAGATAAAGTATATGTGTTGGTATTTTCAATTTGAGCTCCTGAAAGTGCTGATATTGGATCAATAACATACAGAAGGTTTTCATCCATGGAACTTTGCAGGAACCATCCAAAATTCATCATGTTCTGTTGGAATTGTTTCATTCCATCATCTGCCGTGATATAGAGGCATGGTTCTTTAATACTCAGCCCATGGTATGCAAATTGATAAGAAAGAATAGTTTTACCCACCTTGGGGGGTCCGTAAACCAGGGTGGTGGTGTTTTTTGGAAACCCATCCAGTTTCCCGGTTGATGATATAAGTTGATCCAGTTCAGGTATGCCTGATTCATAAGTGCTCATTTTATCACTATACCCTATTTTTTGGGATTTATTTCCCTTTACCCACAGTAATACCTTCTTTACTTATATAGTAAGGAGCTTCTTTTTTCCCAATGCCTTTCATGGCTTCAATGATAATGGTTTCCCCATCCAGTTTAACGATATTATCAACCATTGACTTAATAAGTACCTCTATACGGGGATCTGATGCACCTTCCATGTAAGTGATTACAGCAGTACCCCCTGCATCTTTTACCCTCAAAATGTAGGTTTTCAAAACCCTCATTATTAACATTTCATCATTAGATTCTAATATGGTGGTTATAGAGTCTATAACTCCCCTAGAACGCGGATTATTTTCAGTGATAAAATTCAAACCCCTGGTTACCTTAACCAGGATATCAGTGGGGTTTTTAACATTGGATGATTGGTATATATTTGAATCTTCAAATTCAGTACCACTTCCAGATGCATCTATGATGTGTAACATTTCATTTTCAAGATATCCATCAATTTTAATTCCCATATCCAGCATATTTTCATAAATGTCTTCTATTCCAAGGTCGGTTGTTAAATAGAGGCATGGCTCATCCTGGGATAATCCATTATAAGCAAACTCAGAACAGAATATGGATTTTCCAACTCCTTCTGGACCATAAATAAGGGTAACTGTGTTTTCAGGGATACCACCCAAACCAGGGCTTTGATCATTCATAGGAGCGGTTAATTCATCAAAACCTGGTATACCTGAGGTAATACGAACTATCATGGGTTCACCTATATAGTATGTTTAAAAGTGCATCTTGAGCATTGGTAATTCCTTCATTATGAAGTGTACTTACTGGGATAATGGGTATACTTTCATCTATGTTCATAACCTTCCTTATTTCATCTGTGGATAACGAATCTGGAAGATCCTGCTTGTTGGCTACAATAACCTTGGGTATGGCTTCTGCCCTGCACTTTTTTATCATTTCTTTGGCCCGGGCAAATGTTTTAGGATCAGTTGAATCCAGGAGGATAAATGCACCCACTGCTTCTTTGGAGAGAACATCCAGTATCAGATCGAAGCGTTCCTGACCGGGTGTACCGAAAACATCAGCCTCAAATCCGTTGTAATCCATGTGTCCTATATCCATAGCCACTGTAGTTGGAACCTGACCCATAGCTTTCTTGTCCACTGAAACTGAATTGGGGGCTATTTTTTTAACAAAGCTGGATTTACCTGCGTTAAATGGTCCGGTCACCAGGATTTTTGGTATGAATATTTTTATTCCACCAGGACGTAATATATTGAAAAGTACCATACTGCTGGGTGGAGTGGTCCAGGATGATCTGGTAACCATGAACCCCTGTCCAATGATAACTCTTTCTTCAATGGTGTTTAGATTAACCAGGCAGTCCATTGATCCTTTAATTTCATCAACTAAATCTGTTTCATAATCCCATTCAGTGAATATATATAATAAAATCGTATTTTTAGATTTTGCAAGTTTATTCCATTTTTTTATAATTTGAACAGTTTCATTCTCACCCAGATAGTCAATTAAGGTAGAAACATTATTTATAACCCCAACACCATCCTGAAGATCCATTATTCCATCAATAACAACTTGTTCTACTTGGGAATAATCTTTTATAGAATATTTGGCAGTTACAGGTGCACCTATAAAATAGGAACATCCATCAATGAAAAAAACCCTTTCCTCATCCACCCTTTTTTCAAGATCCCATCCGAATTTATCGAATTCATAAATGATGGAACTGGGTTCTGTCACGTTGGTGAATATGAAACCTGGGTCCCCCTCTTCCAACCGGCTTTGCAGGGTTTGGTAACCAAAAGCCTCACATTCAACTCCAGGATCCGCATAAAACAGCACTGATGATCCTTCAGGTATCCCACCTCCCAGAAACTCATCTAACTGGGGAATGTGAGTTTTCTTCATTTACATCCCACCCATAATCTGGATTACTTGCTGGGCTATGGATTCCATTTCAAAGAATATCAGACCTATCTGGGCTTCAGGTTCTGTCAAGGCAGTTAAAATTGATTTAGAACCCGCAGGTATTAACACTATGGTTCCTTTTTCTGTTTTAACTGAAATCTGACTAACTCTACCAGTGGTCATCTGTCCTGATGCTGCTTCTGCTGCTCCCATTATAGTGGAACATAATGCAGAGAAAATACGGGCATCAACATCAGGGGGAGTTCTGGAGTTAATCAAAAGTCCCTCTTTAGAAACTATTCCACAGGCCTTGATCTGCCCTACCTGCATAAGGGCTGTGAGCACATCGTCCAGCTCTTCTTTCTTAGTCTTGGCCATTTATTTCCCTCATTTATGATTATTTAAGCCCCAACTTATCTTATAATATAATTATCTATTAATACCATATCATGTAATACAATTCAAATTCTGAAGTTAACCTGGAATTCTGGATAAAATGAGCATAAGATTAATAGCTCATCTTTAAACAGCAAGTTGTTCATTGTGATCAGTACAATAAATGTACAATAATAAATTGTTTTTTAAATGTTTTTAAATTTTCTTTATTATTCTCCAAAAACAGGAGACTTTCAATTCATGACTATTAAGAATTAAAAGTTACATGAATATCTACTGGTTACGTGAATATTTTACTGCCACTGGACATCGGCAGTGGTGAATACATACTTTTTGGAAAAAGCAGGATTGTAAAGACTATTGGTAAGATCTTCTGTATTGAAGGATTCTGCTATTTTTTTACGAGCATTGAAGTTGATTCGATCCCCTAAACAGTTTCTATCTGTTTTATTATAAACCGATGGGACTGATGCATAGATTTTAAGTTGAATCTTGGTCTTCTGATAACTCTGATTGAATCCCTGATTTAAATAGGTGATTTTAAGGATTTTAACTCCAGAAGGGTTGAGTAATCGTTGATTTTCCTGAGTATAATTCTGGAAACTTTCGGTGGGATATACAGCCAGACTATCAGATATTGCACCCTCTATCGCCCCTGTTCTGGCGGCACTCATGGCCTGATTGAGTTCAACAGAATTAGATAGAGCAACCGTCAGGGGAATTAGAATTATCACACTTAAACCAACCATTAAGAGAAACTCAATGGGAAGCTGTCCTTTAATGTCCATATCAAATCATCACTTTTGGAGAGAATAATTATAATAAGAGGGAAGTGCAGGAATAAAGAGAAAAATAATAATTTAGAGATAGTAGGAGTGTAGGATTAGGGAGAAAGTAATAATTGTAGGGATTGGAATGAATTTTTAAAATATTATCACCTTATTAATTTTACCATCTTTTACATTTTTAACAGTATATTTTTTATTGGAGTGCATTGTTACTTTTTCCTGGGTCAGATCATAGTTAGAAATCTTTTTGAAAAAAGAATAGGAATATCCCCTCCAACCACCCACTCGAATCAATACTCCAGACTGATTAACGCTTACATCATAATTTGACCCTTTTATATCAGGTGGCATTTCAATTTTTATTTCATGGCCTTCTCCACCGCTATAAACTTCTTCAATGGTCGAAGCTACTTTTTCTGAGATTAAACGTGCCTGTGCAGCTTCATCAGCTTTATTCACTGTTTCAAAACGTCCTATAGCAATGCTAAAAACACTGCCAATAATTACCAGTAGAAACAACATTGAGATCACAAAATCAATATTGAGTGTTGCAGACTGATCAATAGTAAGAGGATGAACCATAAAATTTATTAACTTCATACTATTATTAATACTTATCCAAAATCTTGTCCCACTTAGAGGGAGGGGGTTATTAAATGACCAATGAAAAGTTTGAAAAAAATGCAGATTGTTTTGTTTTAATGGTAAAATTTAAAGAAAATGGTGAATTTGCAGAACATGGAATAAACTCAGAGAATAAAGGAATTGAGGAAATAGAAACCGCACTCATCTCCACAAGTGCTTGGTTCTATATCACCGAATCAGAGTTTTATGATATAGTTACTGTAGAAATGAACGTAAACCCCGCTGAAACCATAAATCAACTGAGGAAAAATTCAACTATTGCCATTGAGAGAGCAGTTCCCCTAGATTCAGTAGTATCTTCACCAGTGGAGAGTGTGATTAAGGATATTCTTAAACTGGCATCTCATAAGATAGATAAGAATGAATCTTTCACAGTGCAATGCCAATTGAAAGATAATGGGTTGAGGGGTATAGATGGTATAATTTCACCAGATAAATTAATTAATCAGATATCCGGTGAATTGTATGACAATCTAAACCTTAAATACAATAATAAAAACACAGACTGGATAATTCAAATAGAAGAACTGGGTGAAGATACCGGGATTGCTGTTTGTCGGCCGGATGAGATTTTAATGAAATGAAAATAATATTTATAGTGGAAAAATAGATAGAGGAAGGATATTGTTATAATTCAATTTATAGTATTCCTTATCTTTGTTTATACTCCCTATATTCATTATTTTTTTTCTAGAAACTTTAATCCAATCTAACTTACTTATCAAACTGACTTAATGAACTAGTTCAAAATTACATCATATTTTTCAATTAATTAAAATCTTCAATTGATTAAAATCTGAAAAAAATCCCTTAATCCCATTTTTTACATCCTAACAACTTAACTAATTCCAATAAAAAAAAATCAAAATTAAAAAGCTTTAATTGTTAAAAAAGATGTATAATGTATATTTAATGGGGACTTACTTTTATAGGGAGGTTGGATAAAATGGATGACGTTGAAAACCCCTCAATAATAACTAAAAAATATTTAGATATAATCAATAAGGTCATTGCAGGATACATGGTTGATGAATCCAAAATGAACATTATACTAACCGATGTTATATTCAGTTTAAAAACAGGGCCAGTAGCACCCCCAGTTACATATGAATTTGCCCACGTTACAATTCCAATTATTAATTTTATTTATGACTATGAAAAAATTCCATGTCTTGGTATTTTTCAGAATTCTATTGAAGTCCACAAAACAAAAGAACTCCTTGAAAAAGATGGTATGACAACTGAATCTCAAAAATTAGGCATAGTATCCGCGGAATTCAAATATAAAGATAAAAATATTCATTCAAGGTTCACAGACATTGATTCTTATAACAAATACTCAAAACACAAATATACAAAGTTAATCCAAAACGGTTTTTTAATACGCCAAAAAGAAGAAGAATATTAATCAAACTCTTCTAAAAATTATAATATTAACTTATTTTTTATTTAACGAAATTTCGTTTGCATAAACCCTATTTTAATTTGAATTACACTGTTAAAGTTCACTTTAGCCCCCAACATGAGAAAAAAGTTAAAGTTACCATGCCATTTCATCTGAAATAGATAATATCAATCTAATAAATTACGAATTAGTATTTAGAGATTTTTCCTGCAATATACTTCAGAAATGAATCTAAAACCATCCATAACCGAAATAGAAATTCCATTAAAAAAATTCATGTGATTTATTTAGTATTAAATCACTTACTTTGTGAAAATTATCACAAAAATTGTATTAATACTTAAGTTATTGTGAAAACTAGGTGCCAAATAAGCAATTAGGAAATATGATATTATAACCTGGAATTAAGTAAAAAATAAAACCACTCGGAATATTGATAGAAAATCTAATATCTCAACGTGATTAGGAGCTAATGAAAGATTATGGAAAAATCTGACAAAATAAATCTTTAAATCATGAAAAGGTAAACTATTCCATTAGAGGAGAGTATCAATTGCAAAATAACGACAAAATTAACCTCACAAACAATTTAAACAATGAAAATTATGTATTCGGAGTTAAAAATCCAAACCAAGCCATACTGATACATGATTTTGAGGGGAATATTGTTGATGTTAATGAAATAACAACTGAGCTTACAGGTTATTCAAAAAATGAACTCCTTCAAATGAAGATATTCGACATGGATCTTATGACATCAGCACACGAAGAAATATGGTCAGAACTTAAACAGGACAAGCACTTATCTGTTGGTTTTGGTCAGTTGAACCATAGAGATGGAAAAATAGTAGAAATCTTAGCAAACAATTGTTTGCTAAATAATGATGAACAGGACTTAATTTTCTCAGCAATATTTGACATAACCCATCATGTGAAAATTGGAAATATGTTAAAGGAAAGTGATGCCAAATATAAATCATTATTTGAATTAAACCCAGATTATACCGTCTTTATAAATCCTGAAGGGAAGATTTTGGATGTTAATGATGCTACATTAAAAGATCTGGGTCATGACTTAGAGCATATTAAAGGATTGACATTCACTGAATTGGGATTATTCCACCCTGAAGATGAAATCAAAAGCCGCCATGAAATCATAAAACGAATAATTGAATCAAACCAAGAAGAACCTTTTATAATGAGGTTCATTGATAAAAATGGCAAAACACACTGCTGCCAAACCCATCTGATACCAATAAAAGTAGAAGAAAATTTAATTGGGTATCAGGGAGTTGGTCATGATATCACTGAACTGAAAATGACTGAAGAGAAGCTTAAAAATTCTTTAGCTGAAAAAGAAACATTACTCCGGGAAATACATCACCGCGTGAAAAACAACATGCAGATCATCTCCAGTTTACTCAGCATGGAAACACAATACGTGAAAGAGGAAGAAACAGTTAATGTTTTAAAAGAAAGTCAAAACAGAATCAGATCCATGGCAATGGTCCACGAAAAACTCTACCAATCACAGGATTTAACCAATATAAACATCCATGATTACATCCTAAGTTTAGTTAGCAATTTATTTTATTCTTACCATATCCAGAAAGATCAGATCACTCTGGTGACTGATGTTGATGATATAAAGCTGAACCTGGAAACAGCAATGCCCTGCGGATTAATAATATGTGAACTGGTATCAAACAGTTTAAAGTATGCATTTCCAGAAAAACAAAAAGGAAAAGTGGAAATAATAGTCAAACTCTCAGAAGACACCATACACCTAACAATCTGTGATGATGGAATAGGATTACCCAACAAAGACTACTTAAATGAGGAAACTTTAGGTTTGCAACTAGTACAAAATTTAACTAACCAGCTTGATGGTACAATAAAATTGGACTTAAATCAAGGAACCAAGTTTGAAATCTTTTTTAAAGAATCAGAATACAAAACACGAACCTAACCTATTGCTGTAAATCGTGACAATCAATTTTTAATCATTTAGATCTACATATTAAATTCAAATTTTTGATTTTGTATTTTTTAAAATCAACTTAAACATATTTCAATTACAGAAATTCTTCTAAAATTGTTTCCCAAAAATAGAAGTTTCCGTGATTAGGGGTAATTTTTTGTAGAATATCCTTGAATTCCTAAAAAAAATACTTCAAAATAATTGTAGTTAAGAAACTAAGGAAATTTTATGTACAACCCTGCACCATCTAATAAAGAGGGTATTTATGTGGAAGGGGGATATTGATGTACAAAATATTACATTTTAGTGGAGGGGTCTACAGGTTCGAACAATTAGCAGAGCATGTGGAAGACATTGGTGGATTATTATTTCAGGAAAACCACATCCACATCAGTCGTGGAACATCTTTCTTATCTGAAGAAGTTCAGGTAATATTTTTAGTGCCTGCCAAAGAAACGACCAGTGTTAAGGAACTGGCCAGTGAAATTAAAGGGGAAATTGAGGAATTAGAAGTTGAAGAACCGTTAAAAAGTAATCTCATAAACTCAATGGACATTTACAACATCCTTTGTAAGACTGATGATTGGACTCACCAGGAAGTTATTTCAGAAGAATACCATGAAAACCTTGAAGAATGTCTGGACCTGATGTTGTCCCTCGAACTCATAGAAAAACGTGCCATTAACGATGAAGCCAGTAATGAGAAATCTAATTATTATAGGATTTTAAAAGAAGATGAAGGTTAAATTAAAATTATTACAAAAAAATTATTTACAAAAAGATTGATAATAACAGAACCAATTCAATAAATAATAGATTTCTATGATAATTTCTATAATAAAAAAAGATAAATTACTAGAATAAATAGGTAGTTAGAAAAATTTGATGGTGGAATATGAAATAACAATTGGAATACCTGACCAATTGAAATGATTTAAAAACAATTTCTTAAATTAAATTTACAAACCTTAAATTAGAATAAATTAGAATACACAACTAATTTTAGGTTCCAATGGAAATAGCAAGGAATAAACATAAATAATTTATTAGATTAATAAACCTTAGACAGTTTACCATTTACTCCAAATGTAAAAAAAGATTGTTGTAAAAAAGTGAAAGTACATGATCAAGGGAGAAACCATTATTTTCGTTGGCATTGCAGCTGTAATTCTGGGTATGTTACTTATCTTCATAGGCACTGCACTCCTGTCCTCCGGGAAAACAGAAGGCAGTGAAAATGCAAAGGTTAGTACAGGGGGAGTGATTTTAATCGGACCTATCCCCATAGTCTTTGGAAATGATAAGAGTATGGTTTCAGTTGCAGTAATAGGCGCTATTGTTCTCATGATACTGGCTTATATTCTGTTTTACAGGGGAATCATCTAATATAATACGGTTGTATCTATAATACTGGTTGTATATTACACTTGGTTACAATACGTAAGAATAGTTCCATTAACTTAATTATCCTAAATCTTAATAATAACAAGCTATAATTAAAATCCACATACACGGTGAAATTACATGGATTACACTTCAATTTACAATAAAAAATATTTAATTCTCTTACCGGCAATAGCCGCTTTTATCGTAGCTTTAATTCCTACATTGAAATACCAGTGGCCAGTGGGATGGGATATAATTTACCATGTGCAGTACGCTCAGGTTTACGCACATAACGGGTTCACATTAATTGATCCACTATTAAACGCACCCCATGGTCAAAAAATTGGATATCCCCCTTTATTTCACTTTTTAATTGCCGGTATTGGTACTGGTCTGGGTGTTGACTTTTTCCAAGTTGCAAGATTTCTGCAACCAATATTAGCATCGTTAATCGTTTTATCGGTTTCTTACGTTGCTAGCAAATTCTACGGTAAACTGGCAGGACTTGGTGCAGGATTTTTAATCTTATCCAGTTTACTGGTGGGAAGAATAATTTTAGCCCTCCCAGAGAACCTTGCATTGATCTTTCTCCCCCTGGCAGTTTATCTTTATTACAGATCATTGAAAGAAAAGAATCTCAAAATTGCTCTTCTGGGTGGACTTTTATTTATTGCAGTAATCGCAACTCACCAGGCTGCTACTCTTTGCCTGGTACTAGCAATTATAAGCATAACAATCATGGAACTGGTGGTTTACAGGAATTTTAAGGCACTGGGAAATTTCATATCTTTTTTCATGGTGCTAATAACCATTGGAGTTATTGGTGTTATTTCAGTCCAGATCATTGCCCCTCAACTTTTACAAACCATCATGCAACAGGGAATAAGTGCTATTACTGGTATGAGTACTTCTCTTCCATTTAATCGTTCCCTGGGACTTTACAGTTATCTGGAAAACTTGGGAGTTTTAGTCCTGATTTTTTCAGTAATTGGGGCAATAGCTGCCATTAAAAGACATCAAGAAAAAGACAATGTGATACTAGTGTGGATCATTGCCATGATTCTTTTAAGTAATGCTTACTGGTTTGGTGTGAATGTAATCTCATACAGGGTGCTCATATATCTTTTAATTCCCCTCTCTATACTGGGGGGTTATGGAATACATATTACTTACCATAAAATCAAAAATTACAGGCCTTTATCATCAAAAAAGGTTCAAACCATATTTTTAGCAGTCATACTGATCATTTCTATGTTAAGTGCAGTGGCGACAGTTAGTGATCCCAATATCTCAGTATTCAGTGTGAAAAATGAGTTTGGAAATGTACAGATAGCTCCTCCATCAGATTCTGAAGTAGATCTAGCCAACTGGTTCCAGGAAAACGGTAACAAAAGCCGTTCACTCGTTATCTCCAATCAATTCACCGGGATGTTCCTTGGATCTAAAGCAGGAATGCCTATGAATTATGGTTTTGAATTTTATGCCACAAAAACTTACCCTAATATGACTTTATCCCAGGTTAAAGATCAGAAAATTGGATATCTGGTATATGATAAAAGGTTAGTGGTTCCCAATGAAGATTCCTGGTTACGTGTTATGAGCATTCAATCGGAGTTTTTCCCCTTATATTACTTCAGTCAAAATATCACAACTAATTTTGACAGGATAAAACCTGATTATGCCACAAAGGTCTACGAAAACCATGATTTTATTGTGTGCAGAGTAGATTATTAACCACAAAATAGATTTATATAATCAGTTATATTGGTTTAAAGAATTTATGAAATATTCAAGATAAGAGGATATTTTTAGGATAAGAATATTTAAAGTTACAAAACCTTGTATATTGTATGATTTTAATAGGTAAACCAACAAAAGTTCATGAAAATATTGAATAATAATTTTAAGCAAGAACTGAAAGAACATAAATTATATAACATGAAAAACTAAGTTAAATAATCTTTTTAATATTTGTAAAGTGTTTAATATTTGTAAAGTGATTCTATGAAAGTTTCTGTCGTTATCCCCGCTTTGAATGAAGAAGGTATTGTGGGCAAAACTGTTAAAACAGTTCCCATCCAAAAATTGCATGATATTGGTCTTGAAACAGAAATACTGGTGGTTGATAATGCATCCACTGATAATACATCCAATGAAGCTTCTGAAGCTGGAGCAAGGGTTGTTTTAGAAACCAAAAGAGGTTATGGTAATGCTTACCGCCGTGGATTTAAAGAAGCCACCGGTGATATAATAGTTATGGGGGATGCAGATGGAACATACCCCTTTGATGAAATGGCTGAATTTATTCAACCAATTTTAAAGGGCGATGCCGAGTTTATCATGGGTTCAAGATTAAAAGGGGATATAAGGCCCGGTGCAATGCCAGCCCTCCACAAATACATAGGCAACCCTTTCCTCACCTGGGTTTTAAACGCACTTTTCCACACTGGAATCTCTGATGCTCACTGTGGAATGAGGGCTATGACCAGAGAAGCTCTGGATAAAATGAGTCTAAAAACTGCTGGTATGGAATTTGCGTCTGAAATGGTTATAGAAGCATCCCGTAAGAATCTTAAGATAGCTGAAGTACCCATTACCTATTATCCTCGTGGTGGAGAATCAAAACTCAGTTCATTTTCTGATGGATGGAGACACCTTCGTTTTATGATGATGTACCGACCGGGCCCCTTCTTATTAATACCCGGTACTATCGCCCTGCTTTTCGGAATACTGCTTACCGCAATTGTAGTAATACAGGGGATATCCAGAATGCACTCCCTGATGTTAGGTGGATTATTACTGTTAATTGGTTATCAGATGCTTCTTTCCTGGATTTACTTTGGAGCATTCGGAGATGCCTATGGATTCAGTAGAAGTTCAGGGACCATCAAAAAAATAATGAGTTATCACTCCCTTGAAAAAGAACTGTTTTTAGGTGCAGTTCTTCTGGCAGCAGGAATTATTATTGGATTATATGTACTTTACAACTGGAGTACCGGTGGTTTTGGACCACTGTACCAGATCCAGAGTACGGTGCTGGCCATGATACTATCCATACTGGGAATACAGACCATATTCTCTGGAATGTTTTTAAGTCTGTTACTCTTAAACAAAGAGGAAAAAAAGGATTAAACAAACAAATCCTCCATTTTTTCCTTAAAAACCAATATGATACTGTGGAATGTTATTTAAACTCAAATTACATCAATGCGGATTTATGAGCTTGTTCCCTTGTAATTGGTACTGGACTGTTATTTAAAATGAATTACACGTGCAAAATTAAAATAATGCATGTGAAAAAAATTTCAGTTTTTAATTACTTACTTCAGTTTAAATTACTTAATAACAAAACTTTCCACAGAATTAATCATGAAAATGCATCTTTTATACTCTTTTTAAGTGATTATATTTTAGCAAAATCTTTTAATAATAAAATAACTTAAATAAGAATAAACCTGTTTTTATAGATACATTGATTTGAGGTTAATTATGAAGATCGCTTTTATCTACGATGCCATGTACCCCTGGGTTACCGGAGGGGCAGAAAAAAGAGTGTATGAACTTGCCACTCGTCTGGCCCAGAGAGGACATCAGGTACACTGCTATTCATGGGGGTGGTGGTGGCCAGATAATGGTCAGAAAGATATAATCATGGACGGAATACACCTCCATGGAGTGGGTAAACCTGTGGATCTTTATAAAGATGATAAAAGATCCATCAAAGAAGCAATAACCTTTGCCTGGAAACTTTTACCTGTCATAAACCAGGAAGAATTTGATGTTGTGGATTGCCAGGGATTCCCCTTTTTTTCCTGTTTCACTGCCAAACAACATTCTATGCGCGGAAAATCTACACTGATCATAACCCTTCTGGAAGTGTGGGGTGATTACTGGTACCAGTACATGGGAAAAACCGGGATTTTTGGGAAGTTGATCGAAAAAATAACACTGAAACTGAGTAACCGGATCATCTGTATATCCCCCCGAACTGATAGGGAGCTGCATAAGATCAGTAAAATGAAAGATTCAGTTATCATTCCTCCAGGAATAAATTTCAATAAAATCCAGGAGATTAAACCATTCTCTGAAAATAACCGAAAATGGGATATAATCTATGCTGGAAGACTCATAAAGGATAAACAGGTTGATCTACTCATTAAATCAGTGCGTGACGTGAAAAAAACTCACCCTACTGTTAAATGTCTCATTATTGGAGAAGGACCTGAAGAAAATAAACTAAAGGATCTGTCTGAAAATCTGGATCTGGAAGACTCTGTGGAATTCACCGGATTTTTAGAACATCAGGAAGATCTTATTTCCCGCTTTAAATCCGCTGAAATACTGGTTTTGCCTTCCAGGAGAGAAGGTTTTGGAATGGTAGTGCTGGAAGCCAATGCTTGTGGAATACCGGTGGTGGTGATTAACAGCCCACTGAATGCTGCCGTGGACCTAATTGAAAACGAAAAAAACGGATTTATTGCTGATTCAGACCCGGAAGACCTTTCCAGGAAAATAATTCTGGCCCTGAAAAACAGCACCTTAATGCAGGAAGACTGTGTTAATGCCGCCAGGGAATATGATTGGGAAGAAATTGTAAGTAAACTGGAAAGATTTTACCAGGAAAGCCTCTGAATGACCAGTTATGAATATTAACCATTAAGCCAATATTAAAGAAATATAGATATTGAACCACTAAAGAAAATGTTAAACCATAATTTTTACCAAATTAACCTTTACCAAATTTAACAGGACTCAACAACTACTATTCACAGAATAAGGAGTTAATTATGAACATATTACAGACCCCAGTAAGGTTTTATCCATTTATTGGAGGAGTGGAAAATTACGTTTACTACTTATCACAGGAACTGGTAAAATCTGGCCATCAAATACAGGTTATCTGTGCAAACGATCCCCCCTCACCTGAGACAGAAATTTTAAAAGGAATAAAGGTTAAAAGAATTCCTTACTATGGTAAAATTGCCAATACTAATATTACACCCAGTTTACCCCTGGAAATCTCCCGAATTGATTTTGATATTTTGCACACCCACTTACCTACACCATGGAGTGCAGACTGGAGTATGATCCTCAGTAAATTGAAAAAGAAGCCACTGGTTCTTTCCTATTACAACGATATTATTGGTTCAGGTTTATCTAACTACTTTGCCCGATTCTACAACTCCACCAGTTTAAAACTCCTGTTAAAAGCAGCAGAACGGATAATAATTATCCAGGAAGATTACATTCACTTTTCACCATACCTGGAAGAATATCAGGATAAAGTAGTGGTGGTACCCTGTGGAGTGGATACCAGCACCTTCCATCCCACACCCCCCAAACAAAACGAAAAATCGAGTGATCTCTTCTTTTTAAGTGTTCTGGATGATTTTCATAAATATAAAGGATTGGATTATTTACTGGAGGCCCTGATTGAGGTTAAACAGGAAATACCTGATGTTAAACTCATTGTCGGCGGAAAGGGTAATCTGATCAACCACTACCAGAAACAGGTCAAATCTCTGGGCTTAGAAAGAAACGTGGAGTTCCATGGATTCATACCTGAGGAGAGTCTTCTGGAATATTACAATCAATGCCAGGCATTTGTTCTTCCATCTATATCTTCAGCTCAGGAAGGTTTTGGTATTGTGGCCCTGGAAGCCCTGGCATGTGCAAAACCTGTGATAAGTACTGAAATAGTTGGCATATCCAAAGATATTAAAAAAACCAATTCAGGAGTAATTGTAACCCCCAAAGATTCATCTTCCCTGGCTGGTGCCATCCTTGATGTTCTAAAATCTGAAAACAGTTTAAAAATGGGGCAAAACGGCCGTAAACTGGTTGAAGATAGGTACACCTGGAAGAGAGTGGCTATGATGACCGAAGCAATTTACAAAGAGCTGATCTAATTCACAAATGCTGATCTAATTCACAAATTAATGGTTTAAGGAAAATTTTTCGAAAATATGAACATAATAAGATTGTATGAAATCAGGAAAAGTTAAAATGAAGATCTGTATTGTTTCCAATCTTTACCCTCCCCATGTCATTGGTGGGGCAGAAATAATAGTGGCTAAGTTAGCCGAATCCCTCACCGAAAGGGGTCATGAGGTTCTGGTGATAACCACCAGCCCCGAGAAGGAAGAATCCATAGATTCAGTGAAAGGAGTGAAGGTCCACCGGATCAACCCCTGGAATGTTTACACAGTTTACGATCATCAGGATAAATCTGCTACTAAAAAAGCATTGTGGCACAGTATGGATATATGGAATCTTAATTCTCTCCAGAAAGTTAAAAAGATTTTAGAAAATGAAAAACCAGATGTGGTGCATGTTAACAACTTCAAAGGCTTTTCCATGTCCCTTTTTAAGGCAGTTAAGGATTGTGATATTCCACTGGTGTTCACGGCCCATGATTGTTCCCTGATATGTCCCCGTGCCAATCTTTTACACGCAAACGGGGAGATCTGTGAAGACCCCCAGATGGTGTGTAATGTGTACCGTAACCTGCAGCGAAGGTTAATTAAGGGTAAAGTAGACTGGTTAACTGCACCTTCCCAGTTCATAATCAATAAATTAAAGTCATGTAACTTCTTCACTGATGTTAAAACCTCCAGGATACCTCTGGGTGTTGAACTTGGTTCAGAGAGATTTACTAAAGATTACCAGACCATAGATATTGCTTACATGGGCGGTTTAAACCGGATCAAAGGGGTTCAGGTACTTATAAAGGCATTTAGGGAAATAGAAAATGATGATATCAGGTTACACATATATGGTAAGGGGATTGATGAAGATGCCTTCAAAAAGATGGCTGGTGATGATCCCAGGATTATATTCCATGGCTACCTGAAACGGGACCAGCTTCTGGAATCATACCATAAAGCCAACCTTACTGTTCTTCCTTCCATATGTTACGATAATTCACCAATGATGATCTACGAGAGTTTGACCAGCAGCACCCCAGTGGTTGCCAGTAGAATTGGTGGAATTCCAGAATTAGTTGAAAACGAATACAATGGATATCTTTTCCAGCCCGGAAATGAAAAAGAGCTTCAGATGATATTGGAAAAAATAATTGAAAATCCCGAATCACTAAAACCACTGGAAAAAGGTGCATTTGAATCTGCATCTAGATACAGTTTGGAAAATTACGTTAAATCATTTGAAAATATCTACGAAACTTTAAAATCACAGTAAAGAACTAAATCCAATTTATAGTTATTAAGGGATTAGTATAATATCTTATAATTGGTATAATATCTCAATAATAATATTTATAAACACCACCACAAAGAAATGGGATGTGAAATGATTAAAAGTATTTTAAACAGGATCAAAGACTTCAACCGATTTGAATGGGTTTTATCAGTCTTCATCTTACTGATTGTAACCGATCTCAGTATCTTACTGGACATTGGTCTTTTAAAACAAACCCTTCCATTTATCTTCTTTACAGTAGTCCCTGGATTACTCCTGGTTAACAGCTTGAAACTGCATAAAATGGAATTTTTGAAGAAAATAGTTTTGAGTGTGGGTCTGAGTATTTCACTGCTTATATTCACAGGATTCCTGCTTAACCTTCTTTATCCATATATATTAAAGCCCCTGGCAATAGAACCTGCCCTTTTAGCATTAAACCTGGAAGTTATCATCCTAACCCTGCTGGATTACCATCGCAGTGGCCAATCTTTCAGTATGGAACATATCTTTAACTTCCAGTTAAACTACCCGGGGAAACTAATTTCCCCATTACTATTCCCATTACTGTTTCCATTACTAGCGATCATGGGCACTTATCTCATGAATAACTATCTGAATAACCTTATTTTGATGGTTTTGCTACTTTCCATCCCACTGTATCTGGTGGTGATCTTCTACTTCAAAGACCGGTTAAATCCCCTTACATTTCCGTTATCACTGTGGTTAATTGGACTAGGGATACTGCTCATGCACGGGCTTACTTCCAGTCATATTATGGGCCGTGATGTGCACGCTGAATATTACTGTTTTCAGTTAACTTTATCCAACCTTCACTGGGATATCAACACTTACTACAACCCTTACAATGCCTGTCTGGACATTACCATATTACCCACCATATACCAGGTTCTCACTGGTATAGCTGGGGAGTACATCTTTAAACTTTACTTCAGTCTTATTGGATCGTTTATTCCCCTGGTGCTGTATCTGGTATCCCGGAAATATTTCAAAACAGAATACGCCTTTTTCGCAGGCCTTCTGTTCATATTCCAGCTGTTCTTTATAAACTTAACTGGTGCCGTACGTCAGGAAATAGCAATTCTATTCTTCTTCCTGGCAGTAATGGTCCTGTTCGATAGTTTTCTGGAAAAGATGGTGCAGAGGAAATTCCTGTTTCTATTATTCATATTTTCACTGATAATGTCCCATTACACCACTTCTTATGTGGCGCTGGTATTGATGGTTCCCATACTCCTCTTACCATTTATTAAGGGACTCCTCAAGGAGCGAAAACTTAACTTTAAAAATTTCGACCTTATCCTGCTTTACCTGTTTTTCCTGGCAGTGTGGTTCATGATTTACGCCAAAGTACAGTTTAATGCTGCCGGAGATGTTGTGGCAGCAACTGCTGGGATTGCAGGAGGAGCTAACGGCGGTGCAGGGGGAGGTAGGGATGCCCTGGTGTTAAGTGTTCTGGGAATAGGTTTAAAATCACTGCCCAACACCATCAGTGCTATTGTAAACGATGCTGTATTCCTGATGATGGGAATCGGACTTTTCGCCATTTTCCGGGATCATAAAAAGTGGAGGAAGATTCTGGATGATGAATTCATAGTAGGTATACTTCTTTCCATAACCTTACTAGCCCTGTTTGTCATCTTACCCGGAGTGTCATTCTTCTACGGAGCAGATCGGCTTTTCTTCCAGCTTTTAATATTCACTGCACCACTTTTCATTATTGGAGTTATTAAATTCTCTAATATAATAAAAAAACCACAGTGGAAACCCGCCCTATTCCTGGTACTGGTGATATCAATGTTCATGGTTGGAACACATCTCCAGTATCATCTTACAGGAACACCCTACTCTGCAGAGTACGATAGTTCGGGTAGTATAAGGGGTGAGAATTTCATCTACGACCAGGAAGTGATCGCTGCCCAGTGGTTGAACCAGTACAGTGATCCCAATCAGAAGATATATGCAGATTCTATTGGTGGTTCCCGGCTTATGCTGGGGAATATCAGTATTTACCGACCCAGTGGGATAAATTTTGAGACAAATAAAACATTGCCTGGTTATATTTTCCTGGGATACATAGGCACCCGGCAGGGTAATGTCTATGAAACCCTGGATGTTATTGGGGACTGGTCCAGTTTTAACTACCTTTTCCAGAATAAAAGCAGGATCTACGATAACTACTACGCCGAGGTTTATCAATGAGTGAGGATTCAGCAACCCGGATACTTTTCATACACAACACCATAATGTGGTACCGAATACCCCTTTTCAGGGCATTATCAGATATTTATACTGTGAATTACCTTTTCAATCATCCGGACATCTCCCAAACCCTCTATGGAGTTGAAACTCAGGGCGAAATAGATGGCATGGAGGGGGTTAACTACACGCTTCTGACCAATCATCTGGGTGTTGCCTGGGGTTTGACCGGTGCAGTGTGGGGTGATTATCAGGTTCTGGTAGGTGGTAGCTGGGACAGTATCCCTGAGATTATGGAGAGTATTTACTGTTTTAGTGTGGCCTGGCTTCGAAGGAAACCAGTTATCCTCTGGAGGGAGGATTGGGGCTGGGAAGATGAGTCCCTGAAATCAAGGTTACTGAAGCCGTTTATAAAATGGATGGTCCAAACTGCCAGTGCCATCGTGGTCCCAGGAACCAGACACCGGGAATATTTCATTGATCTGGGCGCAAAACCTGAAAAAACATTTATCATGCCCAATGTCAGTAATCAAACCGTTCAAAAACAAGAACCAGAAGATATAACCCAGTTGGAGGGAATGGAAGATCTTTCCGGGAAAAGAGTCGTTCTTTATGTGGGGCGGTTAATTGAAAGAAAAGGGATCAAGTACCTTATTCAGGCTATTAAAAAGAGCAAAACCGAAGATGCAGTTCTTCTAATAGTGGGTGGTGGGGAATATGAAGATGAGCTTAAAAGTATGGTTCGGGAACTGGGACTAGAAACCCAAGTGATATTTACTGGCAATGTTTCCCAGGATAAACTGGTATCTTACTACCTTTTGAGTGATCTGGTTGTGATTCCCTCCATAACCCTGGGAATTGGTGATCCCTGGGTGCTGGTACTGAATGAAGCCATGTACTATAAAAAGCCAGTAGTGGCCACCGATGCAGTTGGCGCAGCCAGTGATATGATCCTGGAAGGTGAAAATGGATTCACTGTCCCTGAAAAGGATGCCCGTGCACTTCAGGTGGCAATTGACAGGATATTGGAAAATGATGACCTAAGATCTAAGATGGGTCAGAGATCATTCCAGATTATCCAGGAAGGATTCTGTTATCCCAACATGGTGGAAGGATTCCAGAAAGCAGTGAATTATGTTTTGGGAAAATGACCGAAGTGCGGAGATCAAAGACTTTATAGAAATCTTATACAAGTAACCACAAGTAAACCAATCCACAATCTCGGAAAAATTCAAAAATAGAATAAAATATACATAACAATTTTCAGGGTTAAATTTTATATCAGTGAAAAGTATTTGTAAAGCTTTATTGAATGTTATAAGTCCATTAAGCACCTTCACAAAGAATTAAAAATTCATCAATTCCATAACTTCATTTTTGTAATTTAATGCATTTTCATAATCAGGTTTAAGTTCTAATGCCTTTTCGTAAGATTCTAATGCTTCTTGGTATTTTTCAAAGTTTTTGAAAATAATACCTCGAACAAGCCATATTCTAGCATTTCCAGGATCCTGTTTTAATCTCTTGTCAAAACATTTGATTGATTCATCTAATTTCCCCATGCAGCCTAAGACACCGCATTTAGAAATCCATATGTCTGAATTTTCTGGATCTAATTTCAGCGCGATGTTAAGAGATTTTAATGATTCTTCATACTGTTCAAGAAAATTTAAGGCATTGCCTTTATGAAGCCAAGCATCAACATATTTGGGATCTAATTTCAGAGCTTTATCAAAACATTCAAGTGCCTCTTGATATTTTTCGTCTTCTTTTAAAAACAAACCCTTCATGAACCATGTTGTGGGGTCATCCGGGTCCAAGACTAAGGTTTTATTTAAACATTCAAGCGCTTTAGAAAACTCACCTTGCAATCCAAAAGTACTACCTTTATTGAACCACGCACTATTATAATTGGGACTCAATTCTATTGCCTTATTATAACTATTTATCGCATTCTCATATTCTCCAAGTTGTCTAAAAGTATTTCCTTTATTAAACCAAACTTGAGAATAATTAGAATCCATCTCTAAGACTTTCTCATAACATTTCAATGCTTCATTATATTTACCCTGATCAAAAAGATCATTTCCCTTTTTAAACAGCGATTTTTTATTATTTCTATTCCAGAATCCCAATTGTAAACCTCCCGATAAATGGCACGATTCTAAATTTATAATTATTCCTTTGATTCAAAGTAAGTGATAAGTGCATCATATGTGGCAAGTAAAAACGTGGGTATAGTAATTGCAGATGTTCCCACTAATACATCTCTCAAACCATCCTTAAATTTTGATGATTTGAATTCTTTAAACCCTTTTTAATTTACTCTATATTTAATGAGGAGATAATGAGAACTATTCTGAACAAATAGTAATTAACCCTCCAATGTCATGGCATAAACTACTTTTTAGACGATACTCACCAATTAGGAAACCAACAAAAGATAGTGAAATTGAATTTTATAACTTGTAAAAGTGTGCAAGTTAAAGCAGTTTAGTGTAATGGGTAATAAAATTTTAATTTTATTACCATCTATTAAAAAGAACAACTTTTAAATACTAAAAATTAAAAAAACCTTTTTAAAAATCCGCATAGGTAAAAATAGAAAATTTGCATATAATAAATAGGCAATCTACGCCCGTAACCTTTCTTATGGGCTTTCATGAATTTTAAACTGGTTTTTATCTCTGAAATGGTGGTGTTAATCAGTTTACCCTTCTTTCGGGAAACACCGATCTTGTGCCATACAATTGAATTAAGGGCAGTTATGGCTTTAAACCCGCGACTGGTGAGTTTTATTGCCAGGTCGGCATCTTCACATCCAAAGAAGAAATCTTCATCCAAGTAGTTAAAGGGTACCTTATCTGCTTTTATCAGCATGGCTGCTCCAGAAACCCAATCCACATCCAGTGTCTGGCCCTGATATGAATCTATATCCACATCTTCCAGTACAGCATAGTGACCAGGGTAGTGGTTAAGGTTTATTTTACCACCAACACACCATATTTCTTCATCTTTACCATTGAAATCATAGTAGTATATTTTGGAACCAACCAGTGCTATCTCATCATCTGATTCTGCAACTTTAATCAGTTCCTGGAGGAAATTTTTATCAACCACCGTGTCGTTGTTTAAAAGAAGAGTGTATGGAGTGTTTAATATTTCCCGGGCAAAGCTGATCCCAATGTTGTTTCCCCTGGCAAATCCATAATTTTCATGATTTTTGATAAGAATCAACTTACTACTGGAGGGAGTACTCTTTATCCGGTTAGTAATGGACCTTAAATCATTCTTGATGGTTTTTCCAGTATTATTAGATTCTGTAGGGTTTTCAATGGTAAAATCTGTTTTTTTATATAGTTCCAGTTCATCTTCATCAAATTCGAATATTTCTACTGGTTTATTGAGTGAATTGTAATAGAAAAATTTGGACTCTACTTCCATCTCCCCTTCACAATATTTCCTTATCTTTTTCAGGGAATCATCCTGGGAATCATTATCAACCACAATGATATTGTAGGAAGGATAGTCGATCTGGTAAAGTGACTCCAGACACTCTACAGTGTCTTTCCAGCCATTCCAGTTTAGCAGTATTATTGCAACTTCAGGGTGCATGGGAATCATTGGATTATTTTTATGGATACTTTCTTTTATATTTTAATTTGGACACTGTTAATTGTCAATAACTGATTTTTAAGTAGAATACCTTTATTAAAATTTTTAGTTTGTAAATAATTCACAGTATTTAGTTATAATTCACAGTGTTTAATATAATCTGCAGTGTTTTAGTATTCTAATTTAAAAAATAAAAAATAATGAAAGGAATTACACTCGGTTTTCTTTTAAATCGAAGTAATTCAGCTGGTCTCCTATAACATCACTGAGACTGTACTGGATTTTTCCTCCGATCTTCTGTATTTTCTGGTTATCCGATAGGATCATTGGAACTTCCGCTGGTCGGAAACGTTCCGGGTTAAACTCGATAACCACCTTTCCCTGGTCGGTGTTCACGTTGATTCCTTTATCCTGGATGGTGTATTCCAGTCCTTCTTCCAGCATGATCTGGTCCACCCTGGTTTTATCGAACTTCACCCCAAATATAGGGTCTTCGTTGATTTCTGCAGGGTTATCCACGGTTTTATCACCATTGATGGTTTCGATGCTGTTAATGTTCCATCCTGCTTTTTCCAGTCCCAGCAGTATGTAACTGAGGACAGAGTTAGTTCGCATTGATCCCTGGTTGTAGGCTTCTCCCCTTTTACCCTTAGCTGCCAGGAGCAGGTATCCCTGGATTATATCATTTACATGGGACCAGTCCCGGAAGGCATTGAGATTTCCAATGAGGATGCGGTCGGTTTCCTGGTGTTTGAGTTTCATGATCTGATTGGTTATCACCGAGGTTACGAACATGATTCCTCTTCCAGCTCCTTCATGGTTGAAGGCTCGTGACACCACGGTGTCCATTCCAAAGGAATGATGGTAATTCTGCATTAGGAGATCTCCGTAGACCTTTGACACTGCATATGGGGACATTGGTCTTAATGGATTGGATTCCTTTACGGGTAGTTCTGGTATTGAGGTGGGTTCTGGAAAGATGGTTTTACCATCCTTAAGTGCAGTGTGGTACTGTTCCTCTGAGGATAGAACCATACCGTATTCTTCACTGGATCCAGCGAAAATCATCTTGGTATCCATATCTTTAACACGTGCAGCTTCCAGGAGGTTGGCAGTACCTATACAGTTTATATGCTGGGTTTCCAGTGGGCGGCGAAATGATAACTCCACAAAGGACTGTGCTGCCAGGTGGAAAAGATAGTCTGGTTGGGATGCATCAAATGCACTGGCCAGTGAGGTTATATCCGTCAGATCCCCCTCTAACATCATCAGTTTATCCTTAATTCCCTTATCTATCAGGTTTTTCTCCATTGCAGCCATGTCTTCTGGCCGGATAAAACCGTATACCTCTGCTCCAGCATCCAATAGTTCTTTTGCCAGGTAAGAGCCAACAAATCCATTGGCCCCAGTTATCAGAATATTTTTTCCATTCCAGTTCATAGTATCTTCCACATAATCAATTTATAAACAAATCAAATTAATTTTACTTTAGGATTAATCATGGATAGTTCTTAATTTATTTTCATGATTATAAATTGTTCCCCTGAATTCATTGATATCATTGTAGTGATTTAAAATCTCAACATAACTGTTTAATCACCAGATAAACAATTTATAACCAAAAAAATTAGATAACTCTCTAAAATTTGACGAGTTTAAACCTATCAACAGTAACAGTCGCCATGTTGATCACATATCTTATGCGTTAATCATCCATTATAAATCAATCAACCCTCAATGGATCATCAATCATCCAGGATAGATCGTCAATCATTCATTATCAATCAACCCTATATGGATCGTTAATCATCCAAGTAGATCATTAATCATACCCATTTATGGATCGTTTAAGGTGATCAACCAGTCGTTCACCGGCACTTTCCAGTGACCAGTCCCTTTGAACCATTTCCAGGGCATTTTGAGCTAATCTTATTCTTTTTTCTTCATCATCCAATAGCTGAGTAACTGCTTCTGCAAATAGCATTTCGTCTCGCTGGGTTAGGAATCCATTTTCATTGTGGATAACAGTTTCCCGAACACCACCCTCTTTAACTGCAACTACTGGTGTTCCACAGGCCATTGCTTCCAGGGGTACCAGTCCAAAGGGTTCTAGATAAGGTGCGTATAGTACCATTTTAGCCCGGTTATAGAGGGAAACCAGTTTATCATCATCAATACCCCTTAATATTTCCAGATCTACTCCTAAATTAGTTGCCATTTCCCGTAGATAATCCTTCCATTGTTCATCACCCATGTTGGAGACAATGATCAGTTTGGGTCGGACCTTCTCATCCACTCGGGCCAGGGAGTTTATGATAAAATCGTAACCCTTAGGCGGTATGCAGGTACCTACCGATAGTACAAAATCTTCTCTAGGAAGTCCCAGTGGTTTAAAGAGTTCTACATCCACACCAAGATATGAAACATAGGAATTTAGTCCATATGATCTTAAAATAGATTCATGAGAGTAGTAAGAGTTAGCAATCATGTACCGAGAGTACTGCACATTTTTAAGGTCCAGGTTCATCTCGCCAGCAATTACATGGTTTATGTACCGTTTAATTAGTGGTTCCAGTAACCTTTTTTTCCTCTTATCCTCAGAAATCTTTTCCAGTATTTTTTCTCTGCGTGGAGGCTGCTGGCAGTAGTAAACAGTAGGTTTTTCTATGTACTTCAGGAAGTAGGGAGCCATGACAAACTGGTCCTGTTCACTGAATACCACATCGTAATCTCCCTGATTGATGGTCTGGGCAATGGCTTTTTCAGCTTGGTCCACATTTTTTATGGATATTGGTTTGAATATGGCGGGTACATAGGAAAAGGTGGAATACACCAGTGAGCGGAACCAGCTTTTTTTAACCGGGAAAACATGCATATCCCGTACCATACCCTCCAGGGGCAGAAATTCTTCATTGGCTGTTTCAGGGATGTAAAGGTCAACTGTATGACCGGAAGTAGATAAGTACTTTACAAATCCATGTAAAGCTCTTTTAGCTCCTCCTGAAGGGAGGTTATGGAAAATTGCTATTTTTAATTTTTCTGACATTCAAATCTCCGCATGCAATTGTTATAGTAATTTTATTCTGTGAAGTGATTATCAAATTCTTAATAAAGTGATTTTACCCCATTAATCATTTAATTAGTAAAGTACCGGAAAGATTAATATAATTATTCATCCATCAAAGACTTTTTCATATATCTGCCAAGTTTTCTGGGCGGTTTTCTCCCAGCTGAACTCTTTTGAGCGACTGATACCCTTTTCTTTCAATTTTCTTTGAAGATTTTCATCATCCAGCACTTTGAGCATAGCACGGAAGAGAGCATCCTCATTGAGCGGATCAACGGTAATCCCAGCATCACCAACCACTTCGGGCAATGAAGATGTATTGGAGGTGATCACCGGAGTACCACAGGCCATGGCTTCCAGTGGGGGTAAACCAAACCCTTCATAGAGAGAAGGATATATGAATAAATCAGCAGCATTATAAAACTTAACCAGGTCTTCTTCAGGCACATATCCTGGAAAAATCACTTCATCCTGGAGATTCAATTTATGGATTTGGTCGAGTACTTCCTCATGTTGCCATCCCATACCACCAATTATCGTTAATTTATGGTTAAATCCTGACTTTTTAAGTTCATAAAATGCTTTTATTAATGTGGTTAGATTTTTCCTTGCTTCAACTCTTCCTGTAAAGAGTATGTAATCTCCCAGACCATATCTGGTTTTCATATAATTTTTTACCTCAGTTTTATCTGAAATATACTGAAAAACAGGACTAAAACCATTAGGTATGACTGTGATGTTATCAGAGGGTATTTCAAGATATTTTATACAATCTTCCTTTGTTTTCTTGGAAACAGCAATTATATGATCGACTCTGTTAATTATCAGTTTCAAAGATGTGTTCCATCGCTTAGCGAGGTTACTTGAATAACTATCAGGATAAAGAAGTGGTATTAAATCGTGGATGGTCAGTACTTTTTTAACATTTCTATTCAGGAAAAAAGCAGTACTTTGAGTATGCCAGTGCGCAGGGAAGTGCACAACATCCACATTAGCCTTTTTTATGGCATAAGGCATTCCCATGTAACAGGTGAGTTTTAAGGGAAAATGAGGAATTAAGACCTCTTTACATTGCTGGTAAACTGGATCTTCATTTTTTTTATGATGAATAAGGGTAATATTTTCAGATTTCCCCTGTTTAATCATCTCTTCCAGCGTACCATAAAGGTAATTATCCACACCGGTTCTTTGTCTGTCTATAATCCACGAAAGAATACCTACATTCATTAAATCACTTCAACACTTTCACAAATAAGATAAAATATTTTTTAAATGGTAATTTAAAAATCCTTACCACTCATTCACCAATAATTAACATGTATCTTTAAAAAACATTAAATGATGATTATAATAATTTATTTAATATTAATAATGGATTTTTATTCTTTTGATATAATCTAATTCTCTTGATAATCATTTTAATTCTCTTGATAATCTAAAATTATACCATCAACAATTTTTTGATATTCAGCCCTTACACTTTCACGTGTGTTAGTTGTATTGTATTCTTCCATCAATCTTAACTTTGAATAAACAATTAAATTGTAGATAACCAGTAATAAACTAAGAGAAAATCCCCTAAATCCATCTTTATACCCTTTATCCCGTATATAAACATCAAAAACCCCACGGGACAGCCTAAAAAGTATTGAAACAGCATTACTGCCTAATTTTGTTTCCTTTTTTTTCCCTTCGAATATATTTTTAGCTTCTATAGTAGTATAACGATTAAGTGATTTGTCAATGTACTGTTCAAAATCAAGGTAACTGAAGTGTATAAATCCTTCCTCTGGATCAGTCAGATCAAGGTGCCGGGCATCCTCACTGATTCTCATGAAGTCATGGATCTGTTCCCCAAACTTTAGATACTTTTTTTTAAAAAATCGAGGGTGTAAATCCTGCATTGGTCCCCATCCCAGGTTATATATTTGTTTACCTGCAAAATAATTATTATGGGGGATATTCACTACATCTGCAAGGTCACTTTCCATTACTTTCATTAATCTATCCCTTAATTTCCTGGGAACTATTTCATCAGCATCCACTACCAGAACCCACTCACAAGATGCCTGGTCCAGAGCAAACTGGCGAGCAGGATCAGCATAGCCCATTCTTTCATGGAAGAAAATTTTATCAGTATACTCCCTGGCTATCTCCACTGTACGATCCTCACTGTGCATATCCACGATAACTATCTCATCAGCCCATTTAACCGATTCAAGACAGTTTTTTATATTTTTTTCTTCATTCAACGTATTTATAATGACAGATACTTGCATTTTAACACCGTATAAGAATTTTCAAGCCATTTAAACAACATATCCAAGTAATCTTATTTTCAGCCTGTGACTATTGAAATAGGAATATTTCTGCATATCTTCTGTAAGATTTCTGAGTCTATCGGTATGAATTCTCAGATATTTAAGTAAAATTTCTGTACACAGTAACAAATTTTTATACAATTATTATATTACATTTGTCCCATCATTTTTTTTGTGTACTGATTTTAAATTAATTCCGGTATTTGCCTGTGATCTGTTTGAATATTTCCAGGTCACTTTCTGAAAATGATCGGAGAATAACCAGAACTCCAAAGTAGATAACAGTAGCCAGAATTATAACCACAAACAGGTTAGTTTTAACCAGTATTATGAAAAGTGCCATGACTAAACTGGCGATGATTGGTTTAACCAGCACTTCACGCAGTTTTATCCGGTACAGGTGTTTGGAGATCAGATGGAAGTAGAACAGGAACAATGATAGTTCGGTGATTACTGTTACCACTGCCGCACCAATGTAACCATAGGTCGGAATAAGGACGATATTCAGTCCAACATTTAAAAGCATACACAGGAAGCTTATTCTCACAGTTTCATGCTGACGATTGATAGAGGTTATGGAAGCACCCAAAACGTAACTAACGAAGATTATGGGTATGGCCCAGATTAGTATCTGAAGCACAATAGTTGCATCTGAAAAACCGTTCCTGTAAATTAAGGAAATGATCTGATCAGCGAGTAAAGTTGTACCCACAGCTATTGGAAGACCTAGCATACTTAGATATTTGAATGATTTGACATAGGAGAATTGTAAAGAATCATGTGATGAAACATGGAATTTAGAAAAAACCGGCAGTATTGCAGTGGCGTATACTGAAGGAATGAACATTAATGCTTCCAGTAATTTATAAGCAGCACTGTATAGTCCAGTAGCGACATCTCCTGAGATAAAGGCCAACATTATTGTATCAATTTTAAAGGCAATGATTGCAAAGATGCTGGCAATGGCCAGGGGATATGCTTCCATAATCAGGGCTTTCCAGAAGGCAAAATCCAGTTCGAACTTGGGAACTGCGAATTTCCATAAACAGATACCCACGTTAAAAATTAGAATAATAAAGTTAATGACCAGATAAACCATAGCAAATGACATGATATTGGCCTTATAAAAAATAGCAATGTAAACACCGGCAAACATCAAAATACTGGTAAGTACTGTTGCTACTGACTGATATTCCATTTTTTCATAAGCCTGGAATACAGAACTGAATGTTCCGGATATTACATTCAAAATCAGGGCCACCGTAATTATGTACATAACCATGGCTGATGTGTGATCATGAACAAATAGCTGTACTATTATGAAGGTTGCCAGGAGGGTTAAACCTGAGAAAATGAGCTTTATAATGGTGGTGTTTCCCATATACTTGCTGGCAAGGTCTTTATCCCTTGCTACTTCACGTACAGTTAATGAACTTAAACCAAGATCAGTGAATATAGTTAATATTCCAGCTAAAGCCAGTGCTGCTGAAAGCATTCCAAAACCAGCGGCTCCCAGATAATTTGCATAGTAAATGGTGTAGAAAAATGCCAGTAGGAAACTCAACATCTGAGCTACCATGAGCAAGGTTGTATTTTTTACAATTTTTTGAGCGGTGTTCATGGGTATCAGCACTGATTAAAAAACTGCAGCTGATTATGAAACTGCAGTATAAGAAAGTTTGATATCACTATCACGACTATTTACGAATTGATTCTATTTAAAATCAATCATTAATTAATTACAGCTTATATACTTTTGTTATTGGGCCAACTGTAATAATCTAAAACTGTAATTCTAATAGACTTATTAACAATTCCCCATTTCAGACTGTGATAATACAGTTTATGATCAGTCCTTTTGTAATAATTTTATTTAATATATGTTCAGATTGTTGAATTCTCTTTTAGTTTTAATATTCACCAATGATCAACAGATATTTTTTTCTAAAAACCTAATTTAACCATAAACCCCCTAATTCAATAAATATACTCAGTAATTAAGTTGTAAAAATAATTAAATTAACGAAAGTAATTGTAAAGTTACAGAACTGGAGTTATATTTCAATTATAAAATTAGTATTTAATAACAGAAATTGCTTATTCCAAAAAATGAGTATTATGGATATTTATTTAAAAAAAATAGACCATTAAATGGGAGAAATCTAAATTCACCATTTAAGATGTTTAAAATAGATTTTAAATTAAATTAAGAATTTATGTAGAAGGGTTTTCATTTTAGAACAAAAATTATATATATAATACAATTTCAGATTATATACATGGCAAATATTAATAGAAATCAAATCTGGATGGAGTTTAGATCTATCTTCACTGGCAAAATTTATTATTAAATATTTTTAATATATACATAACTTTTAATTCTCTATCCAAAAAACAGGGATTGGTGTTATTATTGGAGGGGTGGTTATGAATGCTAAATCTGTTCCGAAAGTTATCTTTAGTTTTTTTCTCTTTTTTTGCGTAATTATGTTTATTACGAGTGTCAGTACTGTTTCAGCTGCTAGTTCGAACAATACCAACAGTTTTACTCCCAGTGAAATCGCAAATGCTTCAGTTGCAGTTCAAAAACAGATCGAAACTAACAAAAAACTACCGGAAAATGTAGCTATTGGTAATCAAACTGTTAACACCGCAGAGTACCTTCATCTGGCTGTCGAAGCAACCAGTCAAATACAACAGAATAACAATAAATCTATAAGTGTGAAAAATGACCAGGTCCCCCAGTACAGTGAAGAATCCTTGATTAGTGGTAGTATAAGCCGGGCAGACTACTTGGATTTTGCAAACCGAATAGATGACTATATAAATAACAACCATCAAGCACCACCTTATGGATTCATAGGGCTAGGGAAAATAAGTTATCAATCGCAGGTATATCTGTTCAGCCGAATCCTGAGTATATATTATAACAACGGCACTTTACCTCTTTACATAAACCTGAAACCATTCACCTCCAGCAACATACCCCTACTCTACACACCGCCAACCACATTCACACCTACACAGATCATCCAAACCGCAACCAACCTACAAAATATTATAGAAACCACCAAAACAATACCCAACACCGTAACCATCAACGGAACAACCATCTACACCGCACAATTCCTACACCTGGCCACCCAAACAATCACACAACTAAAAAACAACAATTTCGATTCAATCCTTCTAAAAAATGATGATCAACCCACTTACACTGAAGAACAGTTCAATCCGGGAACTATGACCCAAAATGACTACCTGGACTTTGCTCAGAGAATTACAAATCATATGAACCAGAATCAGCAGGCACCACCCTATGGATTTACTGGACTTGGAAAAATCAGTTATCAATCTCAGGTATATCTTTTCGCAAGAATACTAGCCATCTACAGCAGCACAGGAAGCCTACCACTTGCAGTAACTATGAAACCATTCACCTCCAGCAACATACCCATACTCTACACAGCACCAACTACATTCACACCCACACAAATCATCCAAACAGCAACCGAACTACAAAAAACCATAGAAACCACCAAAACAATACCCAACACCGTAACCATCAACGGAACAACCATCTACACCGCACAATTCCTGCACTTAACAATACAAACTACCATCCAGCTAAAAAACAGTTCTAACAATTCAATAGTGCTACAAAATGACCAAACACCATCATACACCCAGGAACAATTGAACACCGGTACCCTTACCCAAAACGACTATCTCGACTTCGCCCGAAGGCTAAACGACTACATGAACAACAACCAGCAAGCAGCCCCTTACGGGCTGATCGGCCCTGGAAAAATAGGATACCAATCACAGGTATATCTATTCACACGAATATTAACAATGTACAACAGTACCGGAAGTTTACCTTCTTCTATAATTGTTAAATCCTGGACTGCAGAAAATATACCCATACTTTCAATGCAAAGTGTTAGTTTTACTCCACAACAGATCGTTGATGCTGCAGTTAAATTGAAGAATACAATTGAATTAACAAAAACGATTCCAAATACTGTAGTTATAAATGGGATAACCATTTACACTGCACAATTTTTACATCTGTCTGTTGAAGCTACTATTCAATTAAATGAAAATAACAGTAATAAAATATTTTTACAATCTGATGAACCACCCGGATACAGTAAGGATGAACTGGTTAGTGGTGTTCTGTTTAAGGATGAATATCTCGATTTTGCCCAGCGTGTTTCTGATTATATGAATGAAAACCACCAGGCACCACCCTATGGCTACATTGGACTGGGAACTATAAGTTATCAGTCCCAGGTTTACCTTTTTGCGCGTGTTCTGGATTATTATAATACTTCAAAAAGTTTAGCAGATAACATTGTTGTCAAATCATGGTCTTCTCAAAATATACCCCTTAACCAGGCTAATATTGCATTTTCCATTGATCAAATTGCTTTAACCGCCAATGGAGTTAGGAATAATGTAGAAATTTACAATGCTCTCCCTGAATTTGCATACCTTGAAGGTTTAAGAGTAAATATTGCCCAGTTTTTATATTTAACAGCACAGGCAGTGGTACAAATAAACAATCATGATTCCAGTCCTATTAAAATTGAAAATTTCAGGATACCCAGTTATAGTGAAGAACAGTTGAGTTCTGGTTCATTGAGTACTGAACAGTACGTTGATTTTGCAAAAAGAATCATTGAATACATGAATGAAAACCAACAGGCCCCACCCTACGGATACATTGGACTGGGGAAAATTGGTTTCCAATCGCAGGTCTACATTTACAGCCGCATTCTAGATTCTTATCGAATAAGTGGTTCATTACCTACTGTTTCAGCTAATATTAAGCCCTGGTTGTCAGTTATTTATAATATACCCGCTGGTTATGAACAGTATTGTGTGCCGACACGCTACTGTCAGTCAGATGATCCAAGTATAATAGCTCTAGCTAATAGTATAACAGTGAGCGCATTTTCGATTTATGATAAAGCCGTGCTTATATTTGAATGGGTAAGGGATAATATTGGTTTTGAATTTTATTATAACTCAGTAAAAGGAGCCGTTGGCACTTTACAGTCAGGAGCGGGTAACTGTGTTGATACTACTCATTTACTGGTAGCTCTATGTCGGGCGTCAGGTATACCTGCCAGATATGTGCAGGGAGACTGTTACTTCAGTAGTGGTAACTGGTATGGTCATGTGTGGGCCATGATTTATGTTAACAATCAATGGTACTGGGCAGATGCTACCAGTTACTGGAATGATTTTGGAACAATCAGCAACTGGGATACTGGATCTTATGTTCTAAAGGGTACCTATACCAGCCTTCCCTTTTAATCTGGATCCAAGTTTGGTATGAAATTAAGAAATGGAGTTGAATCCAATTTAAAAAACAAATAGGTTTTGTTATCATGATCTAGGTGCAGATAGAATAAAAATTAGATTTATGGGATTCAATAAAGAGTAAAGTAAGTTTATATATTTAAAATGACATACATAAGTTGTTAATTAATATTATTTAGGAGTCATACATTTGAACCTATATAATGTTAAATTTTTTGCAAGATGGAGGCGTTAAAATTTTCAATAATGCTAATATTAAGAGACTCTTGTGTTTGACGTTATTCATAGGAATTTTGTTTGTTTCCAGTGTCAGTGCAGTTTCGGCAGCTAATTCTACCAATACCACCAGTTTTACTCCCAGTGAAATCGCAAATGCTTCAGTTGCAGTTCAAAAACAGATCGAAACCAACGATAACCTACCAAATAACGTAACAATAGGTAACCAAACCGTCAGCACAGCCCAGTATCTCCATTTAGCCACAGAAGCCACCAGCCAACTACAAAACAATAACAACACACCCATAACACTACAAAATGACCAAGCCCCAAAAAACATTGAAGAACAGCTCAACACCGGCACACTCACCAAAAACGACTACCTTGACTTCGCCCAAAGGCTAAACGACTACATGAACAACAACCAGCAAGCCCCACCCTACGGATACATTGGCCCCGGAAAAATAGGATACCAATCACAAGTATACCTCTTCGCAAGAATACTAGCCATCTACAACAGCACAGGAAGCCTACCACTTGCAGTAACCATAAAACCATTCACACCCAACAACATACCCATACCTTACACACCACCGACCACATTCACACCTACACAGATCATCCAAACCGCAACCAACCTACAAAATATTATAGAAACCACCAAAACAATACCCAACACCGTAACCATCAACGGAACAACCATCAACACCGCACAATTCCTACACCTGGCCATAACAGCAATAACACAGTTAAAAAATAACAATAACAATCCCATACTTCTTAAAAATGACCAAGCACCATCATACACCCAGGAACAGTTGAACACCGGTACCCTTACCCAAAACGACTATCTCGACTTCGCCCAAAGACTAAACGACTACATGAACAACAACCAGCAAGCAGCCCCTTACGGACTTATCGGCCCTGGAAAAATAGGATACCAATCACAAGTATACCTATTCACACGAATATTAACAATGTACAACTCCAACGGAACATTACCCACCACAGTAACGGTTAAAGCATGGACCAATGAAAACATACCAATAAAAGAACCAAGCACAACAACAGTAACAATAGCCGAAATACTAAGTGCAGCCCAAACAGTAAAAACACAAATAGAAACCAACGAAAAACTACCAAACACAATCACCATAGGAACAAACACATTCAACATGGCACAATTCTTATACATGGCCACCCAAGCCACCATACTACTCAACAACGGAAAACCAACCACTACCACAATCAAAATCGAAGACTATTCAGTACCAACCACCAGCAGCGAAAGCCTAACCACCGGAACACTAAACACAGCCAGCTACGTAGATTTCGCCAACCGAATAACAGAATACATCCAAAACAACAAACAAGCACCACCCTACGGATACATAAACCAAGGACAAATCAGTTACCAATCACAAGTATACCTATTCACACGAATATTAACAATGTACAACTCCAACGGAACATTACCCACCACAGTAACGGTTAAAGCATGGACCAATGAAAACATACCAATAAAAGAACCAAGCACAACAACAGTAACAATAGCCGAAATACTAAGTGCAGCCCAAACAGTAAAAACACAAATAGAAACCAACGAAAAACTACCAAACACAATCACCATAGGAACAAACACATTCAACATGGCACAATTCTTATACATGGCCACCCAAGCCACCATACTACTCAACAACGGAAAACCAACCACTACCACAATCAAAATCGAAGACTATTCAGTACCAACCACCAGCAGCGAAAGCCTAACCACCGGAACACTAAACACAGCCAGCTACGTAGATTTCGCCAACCGAATAACAGAATACATCCAAAACAACAAACAAGCACCACCCTACGGATACATAAACCAAGGACAAATCAGTTACCAATCACAAGTATACCTATTCACACGAATATTAACAATGTACAACTCCAACGGAACATTACCCACCACAGTAACGGTTAAAGCATGGACCAATGAAAACATACCAATTGTAGAAACACCCACTACCACTTTTACACCATCACAAATCGCAGCAGCAGCAGCTATCCTGAAAACTACCATAGAATCCACGAAAACAATACCCAGTTCGGTAATAGTCGGTGGAAAAACAGTCAGCATTGCCCAATTCTTACACCTGGCTACGCAGGCCACAGTACAATTGAACAATAATGATAATTCTCCAATATTGTTAATTGCTACTGATCTAGCACCTAGTTCCAGTGTTGAGGATTTAGTTAGTGGTGTTTTATTCAAAGATGAGTATGTTGATCTGGCGCAGCGTATCAGTAATTTCATGAATGGTAACAGTAACGCCCCGGCTTACGGATTAGTAGGTCTTGGTAAAGTCGGTTACCAATCTCAGGTTTATCTTTACAGTCGTATTTTAAGTTCTTACAACACCAATCATTGTTTACCTGATATTGCGGTTGTAAAAAGCTGGTGTTCTGATAATATCCCTCTAATGGAAACACCACCCAGTGCTTTTACTCTGGATGAAATTTTAGCTTCGGCAAATTCTATTGAGAGTTACATGGATACGTATAAACATTTACCCAGCTATTTAGAAGTGGCCAATGTTCCAGTGAATATGGGACAGTACCTATATTTAATAACTATGGCTACTGTGCAACTTAAAAACAAAAATACCGCAACAATAGCACTGCAAAAAGTGACAGTTCCCAGTTACAGTGAAGAACAATTGACTGCTGGTACCCTGAGTATTTCAGAATACGTTGACTTTGCCCAGAGAATCGTAGGTTATATTAACCAAAACCACCAGGCCCCACCCTATGGAACTATTGGACTGGGGAAAATCAGCTACCAATCCCAGATATATCTTTTCAACCAAATTTTGGCCACATATTACTCCAGTAACTCCTTACCCGCAACTGCTACAGTTAAAAGTTTATGTAAACCTATTTGGATTACCAGTGACCGCATATCAGATTCACTGGATGCAGATTACAATCGACTCAACGCAATAGTTGCCCTTTTAAGAAGTTGGGGAGCGGATGCCAATGTATTTGGTGTAGGTCCGGACACGCAAAATGCTGTTCTTAGATCCAGTTCTGTGCAAGACAATGCATTAGTGGTGGACATCTATGGGGGAGCATGTGCTGGAACAATCTACGCAATGGCTGGAAGTTATTATCAGGGAATAAAAGGAAGCAGGGAAGTTTATTCCATCTGGACCACTGAAAATGGTGGATGGGATATAAACAATTTACCCACAAAAGCTTACAATAGTGGTGTGAACTTCCTCCCAAGAGCCCATGATGATACATTCAGTACTTATCTACCTGATTGGGGTTATAATTCCAAACATGAATGGACTGATGGATTAAACAATCCAGATCAATTCATGACCAGTCATGGATTTGATTACTTGGTGTGTAATGGAGATATAACACAAATGGCTACTGCAATTTTCAACGAAGCAAGAACTTGATTTTTTAAAGAATTTCTGGTTTAAACCAGAATTCATTTTTCTATTTTTTGGGATTTTAGGAATCAATTAATTTACAGATCTATGAGATTTTTAGATTCTGAATCAGTTAAAAAAACCAGCAATTTATAATATCAAAAAGCAATTTATATATCAAAATATAGTTTTTATAAGATAACGCATAAATGAAGTACAGAATATCATGTTCTGGTAAATTTTTATACGGGATTGAGACTTTATACGACAATAGAAAAGACTCTATACGATAATAGAAATATCATTAGATTATTTATTATGTAACTAATAGATTTAACATTCAATATTCAAAAACAGTAACTGGAAGTAGTCATAATGGACTTTGATAAAACTCTATCAATTATAATACTGATCATCCTTATCATTGGAGTGATAGGAGTGGTTTACATAATCTCAAATCCAGTTGAAAGTAAAGGTTTCACTGAATTTTACATTTTAAACAGTAATGGAAGTGCCGGAGATTATCCAACCAACTTAACCATTGGGGATAAGGGAAACGTTCTTATAGGCATAGTTAATACTGAACATTTAAATTCCAACTATCTCCTCAAGATAAAACGGAACAATACTCTGCTGAAAGAAGAAAATGTTTCTCTTAAAAATGGAGAAAAAAAAGAAATAACATATAATTTTACAGCTTCTACTACTGGTCAGTATAAACTGGAATTTGACCTTTACAAACTACCCGATACTAATAATATTTACAGATCAGTCTTTCTCTTGGTTAATGTTAAGGGGTATTGATCTAGACAGATTTAACCAATTGTAAGAATTCCAACTAAAAATATTTTAAAAAGGCGTTGAAATGAAGAATAAAAAAGTTGCAGTGACAGGAGGACTTGGTTTCATTGGATCACACCTGGTGGAGGAACTATGCCAGGATAATGAAGTGGTTATTGTGGACAATGAATCAACTGGTAGCATTAAAAACATTGATCACCTTGAATTTGACAACATCAGTCTGGATCTGGGAGATATCACTGAAATTGATCTTGAAAAAAGTTTTGAAGGATGTGACTATGTTTTTCATCATGCCGCCATGGCCAGTGTCCCTGCCAGTGTTGCAGATCCATTAAAATGTGATTTAATAAATGTAACTGGAACTTTGAAGGTTCTTATGGGAGCAAGAGATAGTGGTGTGAAAAAAGTTGTTTTCGCATCTTCGGCCGCAGTTTACGGAGATAGTACAGAATTCCCTCTCTCAGAAAACACTCCCCTGAAATTCATATCTCCCTATGCCCTGAGCAAAGCTACTGGAGAAATGTACTGTCAGTTATTCAGCGATATTTACCAGTTACCGACAGTATCCCTACGTTACTTCAATGTTTTCGGCCCCCGGCAGGATCCTAATTCTCAGTATGCATCGGTGATTCCTCACTTCGTAAGTTCAATGTTGAAAAATGAACCACCAGTTATATTTGGCGACGGCCAGCAGAGTAGAGACTTTATTTATGTTAAACAGATCGTAGAGGCCAATTTAAAAGCTTGCCAGTCCAGGGAAACTGGATCATTTAACGTGGCCACTGGTAAAAATACTACCATTAACCAGCTGGTAGGAATAATCAATCAGAGTATGGGAAAAGATATAGCTCCAGTTTATGCGGACCCCCGACCGGGTGATGTTAAACACTCCCTGGCGGAAGTTTCCAAAGCCAGATCACTAGGATTTGAACCTTCCAACAATTTTATGGATGAATTAACAGAAACTGTTAACTGGTTTATGGATACTGATCAGTAAAATGTGGACACTGATCAGTAAAATGATCCTTAAGCCCATGTTTTTATTTGAGTGAATTTAATTAGAAACTGGAACTAGATCAGTGATCTATTTTATAATTTTTAGGAAAAATCTATTTTCCTATAAAAATTAACAACCAGATTAACTAACAACCATTAACATTAAAAATGGTATTTTAAAGTCTTAATAAAGTAAATACATGTTACAGTACTATTTTCTGGTGATTAATTTGGATGAGGATAAGAAAAAAGGTAACATAATCTCAAGAGGCCTGCTGCAGATATGTGATAATCCTCTGTTTTTACTGATTTTAATCACACTGGGCGTAATAGCTTACATTATTAGTATCCAGATGCGAATTGGTGTTCCTTACTGGGATGTTTTTAACTACTTGAACAATGCCCTTTACTTTGCAGGAATAGGAGGTGGAAGTGTTTCCCTATTTTTGCCACCTCTGATTCCCATTTTAACATCATTTATCTTTCGATTGGGTTATGTCTCAGTCAATGCCGTTTTCATTGTAAGTGGTTTTATATTTTTAATTGGAGTAATTGGGTTCTATTTCCTTTTGAAGGAACGTTTTAATCCAATCCAAAGCTTCACTGGAAGCATATTTTTCATATCCCTTCCTGTAATATCATCCTGGATTGTAAGTGGCGGGATTGATATTCCTGGTGTCGTTTTCTCAGTATGGGCTGTTTATTTCCTAGTTGCTGGTTTGAAAAGAGATTCACGCCTCCTGTACCTGGTTCTGCCCACTTTGATAATTGCCATGATGGCTAGGTATACATCCGGATTAATAATTATACCCCTGTGTTTTTACATTCTGATTAATTTAGATGATTTTAGAAGGATTGAAACTTTTAAAAAAATCGTAGCAAGTATCTTAATAGAATTCGGAGTTCTGATTGTTGGTGTTCTCTATTTTTTTGTGAAAATGGGTGCTGGTGCCTCCATATTAAACTTGATATTTGCAGTGGCAACTGCCACCTCAACCGGAGCCGGTGATGTTGCGTACAACCCCAATAATCTGTACTATCTACAGAATTTACTTAATTATATTTCTATTGGTCCTCTTCAGGGTACATATCAGCAGATATTAAATCCATCTTTAGGAGTTCCATCAATAATATCATACCTGATTGCAATAATTATTGTAGTTGGACTTTTAATTTACATTTACAATGGCGTCAAATCAAGATTTGAAGAGGTTGATCTTAAAGCTTCAAAAGCGGTTCTGTTGAAATCCATATTGATAACCGTACTGACTGTTGGATTCATTATCAGTTTCTATTATCAATCCCTAATTATCAGCGAGATTCTGCTATTTTCCACACTGTACACCATTTACAGGTTCCTGTTTACTGGAAAAAACACTCCAATGAATAGTAGAGCTGGTTTAGATTTCATGTTCTTATCATGGTTTGCTGCTTTTCTGATTTTTCACAGCATTTTACCATTTAAAGTTGATAGATACTTCATTACCATGGCCCCGGCAATGATATATTTCATGATCCTTGGTTTAAGCGAATTTATTATTTTTATTCACAGTATAAGACCAGATATAAACATTTCCAGTCCCAAAAAATGTGGAATTTGGATAATAGTTGCACTTATACTATTATTTTCGGCTACAGCAACCTACACGGGTCATGCGCCGAAAAAAACATTCACTCTAGACATTGCCAGTGCAAGTAACTGGTTAACTGACTATGATCCCGATTACCAACATAAAAACATAAGGTCTGATTATCCCAATGCAATGGGATGGTACCTGAAAATGGATATTTTAGGAGCTTATCCCCGATTGTATAACACCACCAGCGAATTCAATGATTATCTTAAGTCAAATGGTGTGGATTACTTTATTGATTCCACCAGTCAGAATCATCCGGACCTTGAAAGTTACAAGATTATCAAGTCATTTGGAGTGGTTGTCATATATCAAAGAGTGTAAATCACTGCACATAGATCCTAATAGAAGATTCTATTAAAGTAGACCACCAAAACATCTTTTTCAAGGTAGCAGTATTTTTGGATAAAATATTTAAACAATAGATGAACAATTTACAAAAATCAAAACTCTAAACTTTAAAATATTAAATTTAAAACTACAATGATATGATTTAAATCATTGAAGACCCAATAGAAGATAGGATTGATATGGTTTTATAAAAAGTGATTTTCTTATGTTTTATTAAAATCATAATCTTATGTTTTATTAAAGTCATTTTCTTATGTAATAGGAATATTAGAGGAATTCAAATGAATTGGAAAAACAAAAATGTGCTTATAACAGGTGTAGGCGGATTCGCCGGCTCTTATCTTGCTAAAGAGCTTATCAATAATGAAGCCAATGTTTACGGACTGGTAAGAAGGAGAGCTGATGGTACAATAGCTAAAAATATTATTGACCGAGGAATTGCCAGAGAACTAACCCGTGTTGAAGGTGACCTTACTGATACTACATCCCTTACCAATGCACTGGAAGAATCAGAACCGGATTACATTTTCCATCTGGCAGCCCAGTCATTTGTCGAACGATCCTTCGACAACTCCCAGGAAACACAGAGTATAAACTGTATTGGAACATCGAATCTTTTAGAAGCAGTAAGAATGGGCGAATCAGATGCTAAAACTGTTTTTGCCGGATCCAGTGAAGAATATGGACTGGTACTGTCTTCCAATGAGCAGTACGAAAAGGCTAAAAAAGATTATGGTACCATCTTCCCAGAACCTGAAGAAATGCCAGAAGTGCCAATTAAAGAAATTAACCCTCTGAGGCCAATGTCACCATACGCAGTTTCTAAAGTATACGGTGATTATTTAATGAGAAACTATTATCACTCCTATGGCCTGGACACCGTGGTGTCAAGGGCCTTCAATCACGAAGGAGCTGGAAGAGGGATCATGTTCGTAACCTCGGTGGTTACCAACCAGATCATGAAACTGAAAGCTGGCGAAACCGATCGTATTGTTATTGGAAACCTCAATTCCTTACGTGACTGGTCCCATGTTAAAGATATAGTTCAGGGATACCTTTTACTGGCTGAAAAAGGACAATCAGGAGAGGTGTACAATCAGGGATCAATGAGAACCAATTCCGTCCTCAGTTACATACTTATGGGATTGGAAGAAGCTGGATGGAACGTGAATAACATCGAAACCCTCAAAGGAGATAAAAAGATCCAGGACCCCAATGAAATGGACAACAGTTCTATCTTTGGAATCAAATTCCCCAAAACTAAAATTGACCAGTTAATACTGGAAGGACATCTGGAATATACCCTGGAAGATAAAGGTATACAGGTTAACACTGATCAGGGCCCAGTTACTATTGAATTCAACCCTGACCGGTTCCGACCAGCAGAAGTTCCTATCTTACTAGCTGACACCAAAAAGATACAGGGAATTGGCGGTAAAATTGATTATACCCTCAATGACATCCTGAAAGATCAGCTCAACTACTTCCTGAAAAAAGAGAATAGAAGTGCGTAAATTCTTTCTTCTCTTTTTTTCTATTTAAAATTCTCTTTAAATTACATTTAAACTCTCTTTAAAATACCCTTTTAACTTTAAAATACAGTTTAATACTTTAAAATACAGTTTAACACTCTTTAGATTCTTTTTTACTCTTTTATTGAATGCGCGAATCAAGTATCTTATTTCTTTTTTTAAAAATTATCCATCAGAAAGACTCCTCCATCAATTTAATAAAAACATATTTTTGTAAACAATTTGATCGGAACTATATAGAACTATCTAGAATTGAAGGTATCGATCTAGAATAAAATCTAGAATAAAATGTAAATCTGTCTAGAATAAACTAAAAAATCCATTCAGAATAGAAAATAACTTATAAATAAATTATAAATCATTATTTTGAAGATGAATTTTTTTAAAATAGTACATGGTCCCTGAATTTTAAAAAAATGTTTTCCCATCAAAAATTAAAAAGAAATAAAAAAAGGGAATAAAAGATTACGACAGTTAAATTACTACAATTTAATGTAGATACGCCTCCAGTTCATTATTGCGGCTACTGTCAACCATATTAAAACCACCAGCAGCCCATAAGCAACAATACCAGCAGATGAACCCAGGGCCTGCATGAAGTACATGGTGGTTACATCATAGAAACTTAGAGGTATTTCTCCAAAGTTGGTTAAAAAGTCAATGTTCATGGGTATAGTGCAGACAATGGATAATATATAAATTATCAGTGCATTGAGTCCCATTGGAATTGCCCAGAATAACAGATTGGGCAGTCGTTTAATATCCAAGTACCAGAACAGGATAGTTAAAAACAACGTGCTAATACCTGCACAGACCAGTACAAAACTGGAAGTCCAGAGTTGTTTGTTAATGGGTAAAATCTGGGATAAAGCCAATCCCAGCAGGAGAGAAATAACTCCTCCGACTAATAGAATACCAATGGTTTTGAGGTTATGCTTTCTTAGCTGCAAAGTTTTACCAACACATAATCCCAAAAGAACCAGGGCAGTTGCCGTAATTATACTTAAGATACCTTCTGGATCCCCATTGGCATCAATAGTGTGGTTTACAGTTAAAACCTGAATATCAATCCAATCATCAATGTTACTCCCTTTTTCCAGTGTACCTACAGGTATTCCTGGAGCTCCAACTCCCAGGAGAATGAATCCATGTATCAGTAACAGAATAGCAGCAACCAGGAGGATCCATCGAGGTTTAAAACGGGCCATTGGTGAAGCACAGAGCGATGCAAGAGCAATAAGTTGCAGTACTCCAGGTATTCTCACCATGGTAAAATCAGAGGTGAACCAGTTTAGAGCAACACCAATTGTGAATAAAGCCCCTACCCTGAAAAGGAAATGGCCCCAAAGGTCACGCTTGGAATCCTTTGATCGGGCTGCAAAAGAGTAAGCCATTGATACTCCTACAATAAATAGGAACGACGGGAAAACAAGATCCGCGAATGTTAGACCATTCCAGGCTGCGTGTTCAAATATTCCGGGTGTGAATTCAGAAAATGCCATTGCATTTACAAATATCATAGAGGCAACTGCCAGGCCCCGAAACACGTCCAGAGATATCACTCTTTTCTTTTTAACTGCAGTAGTTTTCACAGTACTTCTTGAATTAACATTTTCACCCATTAAATCATCCCATACTTATTAAATGTCAAATTTCAGTGCTTTCATAAAAAAATCATGTTAGTTTAAATATATTTTTTCTGTGAATAATGACTGTTTTGTCCATTACAGTAAAAATAAAAAAAATGGAAAAAAAGTTTAAAGTCCTGACTTGGATTCAGTTAAAAGTGGCATTTGCAGCCGTCAGTACCTGATCAGAATCTTCCTGTGAAACCATACCTAACTGTTCAGAATTAGTGCCAATTTCAGATTTGGAACTACTTCCTGAGCCAGAAATCTGTTCACTGGCAATGATAACTGGATTGTTTGTAACAAAAATACTGGTTATTCCTGAAGATATTTGTCCTATTAAGCTGTTGTCAGCTGAAGATATTGAATCTGGGAATTTGAATACCCGATAAGATAAATAATCCAGGAATTTATTAGTCTGAGGGTTTACCAGATCGGTACTGACCATCATGTACTTGGTTCCATTAAAAATACCACGGGGTACGGTGATCACGATGATATTATTTTTAGTGGTCACATTGGGCTGCTGAGTGGAGTTGATACTGTTTTTCGCAAGTACCTGATATTCAGCTTTTCCATTCTTAGCCAGTATATCAATCCGTTTAAAGTCTGTTCCATTGAACAATCGAAGGTGGAAGTTATAGGCGAGTCCCTGTTTTACTGATTGTGACTGAGAGAATAAATAAACATTATTATCATCATATGCCACTCCTGCATCGGTTAAATCATCTCCAGTCTCCAGTACTCCAGTTTTATCATCATTTTTAACATCCTGATAATAACTGGATGGTAAATTGGTGAATATGGAATTAGCATCTGATACCTTCTGGATATCGATCATGTGATACGATGCAAATATTTCATCAGTCCTTACAAATGACATCAAAAGATCTCTGAGTGCAGTTACCTGTGATTTGTGAGACTTTATGGCTTTTTCTTTGGCAGACTCTTCAGTAGCATTCAAGGAGGTTATATACCAATCAGCATCCAATACTGATAGCTCATCAGGGAAGTAAAGTGTTCTGCCGGGCTGGTAATTCAATGGACTAGGCCATGAAGTGCCTTTATGAACCAGGTAAGTATAACTTTTTCCAGCATAGTTGGTAACTAAAGCAGAATACCTTACAAATGCACTGGTAGCAAAGTGATCTGGGTGGTCATCCCCATCATCAGGATAGTAAATGATGGTGGGCTTGTAATCTTTCATGATCTGTTCCAGATTTTTCACCACATTAGCCCCTGTGTAGGGTGCATTCTTTTCATAAGTGAAATTATAAGGAGAATGATCGTACTGATTTGAACCAGATGTCCGCTTATAAGGTGTATCCCAGTTTGTTTCCAACAGGTTTTTCAATGAACCATCAGGATACCCCAGGAATATCAGGTTATTTGAACTCAAACCAAGAGCTGTTACTGCATTGATAGCTTCGGTATGACGCAAGTCACCAATTGTGCCTTTATAACCAGTATTATTGGTTGCTTTAAGATAAGCCTGGAATTCTTCAGATTTCAGGGCATCACCAGTGGTCATCATTACCACTTCCACCGTAGCATTTTTTTCCAATGCCTTTTTGATTATTCCACCAGTACCTAAAGACTCATCATCTGGATGAGGCGATACAATCAAAATTCGATCCGATGAACTTATCTCCGGCAGTGTACTGTACTGTGCTTTCTCAGAATAAATTGTGTACATATAAAATAAAGCACCTATACCAAGAATAGAAACTATTATTATAATTACAATCCCTTTAGTTAATTTGAATTTGGAATCATCATTATCCAGCATATAATAAATACCTCCCCTAATATTAAAAATACATTAAATTCACAGACTATAAATAAATTTATATATTTTTATGTGAATTGAGAGAAGGAAAAATTAATAGTTAAAATATGGAAGAATACCTTTTTTAATGGATTCAAACTTATAATGATTGGTTTTAACCAGGAAAAGAATAATATTTTGATCTAAAAATAAGTGAAAATTTTAATTGTCAATTAATAATTATAATTAGATGTCCGGATTATTTGTCAATTAATAATATATTAGATGACCGGAATAGTACGGTAAATAGGTACCAGAATTACTTAAATCCATGGAATTAGTAGTATACTATTTTTATTCCACCTGTGATTCATTTATGTGAACAATATCATTACATTCAAACTATGAGAAAAATTTAATATACTTACAAGTTGAAGATAAAGTAAAAGGAACATATAACAGTTTCATTGATTTATTAACAATTAAAAAAGATTAAAGTATTCTTAATAAGTTAATTGAAATAATGTTATCCAGTTATGCAGAATAATTTAGTGTTTAACCCCTAATTATGCAGATCCAGTGATTAATAACTTTAAGATAATGCTCACGTAACAACATTTATATACATAAAGAGGACCACCTATTTATCATGATTATTCATGCTAATGTGTTCAGTTATGTTATTGCCCTGGCCGCAGCATTGATACTTAGCCTTGTTTTAAGGCTTCCCCTACTCCCAGAAAGACCTATGAGGCAATCCTGGACTATCAGTGCAGTATTCCCAACTGCAATATTGGCTATTGGCTTTTACGCTATGGTATACGAGTTAGGTTATCAGGGGTATATTGTGGCATTAATCACCGGGATCATCACAGCCCTATTTGCTAAATTTATTTTAGAAAAAGTAGTACCCTTACCGGAATCAGATAACCAGGAGGAAGAATCCCATGAATGAAATCTTAGGAATAGTACTTGCTGCTGTTATCGCCTGGGTGAATTTCGTCCTGATAGATACCTGGATGGGACTTCCAGAAGCACCCGGAGTTAAGGGTGCTGATGTAATCGGCAGATCAGTTAAGGAAAGAGGTGGGGATCTGGCAGGAGGATTCTTCCAGGGAAACATTGTGTGCTCACCTGATGCATCCGCCGGGACTTTACTGGCAGCAGTTGGTTGTTACGCCATAGGTACTCCTGAGGGAGGATTAATAGCTGCAGTACTAGTTTACTTTGGTAACCGGTTATGTGCAGACCCAGGATACGCAGGAACCACTGGCGCCCTCACCATTACTGTCATAATATTCTTAACCTCCTACATTGGTTTTAAACCCGAATACTTTATTGTGGGTATGGTCCTGGCTATTTTAACCATACAGGGATTATACCACCCCGGAGCATCACGTCTTTTAGGGAAAATAGCCGAGAAAATGGGGAGACATACCAAGTTAACCTAAGGTGCTTATCATGTTAATCGAAATATTGGGCATAATAGTAGTACTCATGGCACTGCGCACACTGGTAGCCCAGAACCGTTCAGAACGTTTGCTTTACCTAAACGTTATTGGTTTCAGCATGTCTGCAATCATTGCCTTATACATACAGACACCCTTCGGAGCAATAATAGCTATCACATTCTTTATCACATCCACCCTAAGCTCTAATGCCATTGCTTACTCTCTGGGAAGGGTGAAAGAAGAGATCATGGTGAAATAAAATGTACCTTGACTTTATAAACTTAACCACTGTATCGGCAGCACTCACCTTAATTGGTACTGCCGGGATCATAGTCCTTGCAAAACCACTGGATAAAGTGATCATGTTCGTGCTTCTTCAGGGTGGGTTTATCGGAATGATCGTAGCTGCCAAGTACCTGGACGTGGCCATGGCCGCAGCCATCTTCGACCCAATCACCACTGTCATATTATTGATTGGAATCATCAAATTAAATGAAGTAAGAAAGAAAAATCGAGAATCCCAGGAGGAAGGGAACCTTGCTTGATATTTACATATGGTTCTATACTGGTGTGGCACTCACCATCCTCGGAGGTGTTGCTGCTGCCATAGGCCCAGGAGTCAAAGACCCCCTTGTACGAACCTTGAATACAGAAATTGCCGCAGTTGGTGTTTCACTCATATTTTTAACCTATAACCACACAATTGCCCTTTTAACCTACATTGCAGCAAGTACCATAATTACCATGATCCTTTTGAGGGCTATTGTGAGGTTGGAAGAAGTGGGGGCTAAATTATGATTAGTATAGGTCGATTGTGGAATGCACTGGCCAATCCCAAGAGGATCCCACGATTATTCTCTGTGATACTGGGAGTTTTATTACTGGCCGGTTTTCTGGTACCCATGGGACTTAACGATAACCAATTATACCCCAGACCAGCACCACAATTACAGATAGATGAACATGACCCATTTGCACCTTATGATCGGGGAGGATCACCATTAACAGAACCTGGAATTGTGAAATCACAGTACCCCCAGTTCTCAGCAAAATCTGGAATGGTGACTGGTTATTTATCTCCTATTTCCATATCAGTAAGTAACACCACACTCTACTTTGGTACATCAATCTATTCATCCCCTGGAGGATTAATAGATGAAATATTATACTATTCACGAGGATTCGACACAGTACTGGAGTCCAGCATACTCATGATGGCCTTTGTAATTGCGTCGTGGGTGGCACTCAATTTCACCATGAAAAGGAGGGAAGATGAATGAGCGCATCTGTACTGGTTCCAAGCGTTGTGTCCCCCATTGTGGTATCACTTTACATTCCAGCAATATTCACGGGATTATTAGTGGGATTGATAGGCCTTTTAGCCATATCATACCAGAAAAACGATTTAAGCGCTTTGATTCTCACAGATATAGTGGGAATAGGAATGCTGATCATGGTGGCAGCGGTGGGAACTGACCTGGCTGAATCATTAATATTACCTGGACTGGTGGTTGATCTGGCCGAGATCCTGGCTATCTCTGAAATTTTAATGAGCAGAGAAATAAGAAAACAGGGCAAAAATGTTGATATTATCCCATTACCCATGAAAATGGACATGGAAATTTTAACCACTGCTCCTACCTTCCTGGCAATTATATTAATCGCATACGGTGCTTTTCTAAGTGGATTCACTGGAGGAGCAGTTGCTGGTGGAGGTATATTAATTTATGCACTCTCCCGAAGAATGAGAGGAGTTCCTGCAGATATATGGGAAGGTGTTGCCGGAGTTTCAGGTATCGCATGGTGTCTGTGGCTGGTAGGATTTGTGATATTCTTTGTATTCCCTCAGTTCTGGCTTCTGGCATTGTTCCTGGCAGCATTCGGTGTCTTTATCAAAGTAACATTTAAAATGGGCCTGATAGGAGTTATGGGCCGTGAAGAATTCAAAAAAGAGTAGTAGGAGATAACTAAAATGAATATCATTATACTGGGCCAACAATTACTGGGATACATCCCACTGGGAGACATTGTCCTTTACATGGCTCCCCTCAATCTGTTCATGTTCGCCGGTGCACTGGCCTTCACTACTCTCATTGCCATCAGCAAAACTGAAACCCAGGTTGAAGCGGAATTCGGAACCCTTAAAGATAAGGGAGTGACTGTTGATAAAAAAGAATTCAAAATTCGTAGATTCCTGGCTATAATATGTGGACTGGCCACTGCCGGTGCAATGATCACTGGAGACGTATTTGATTTCACCTTATTTGTCTGTTTGATAGGTATCGTTAACATTGGGATAGTAGCCGCTGTAAAACAGGTGGACGTCTTAGATGCTGCATTTCAGTACGGTCTGGTGGCCATGATTGCCACTTTACCCCTCTTTGGGGGAGCAGCATTGATCCTGGCAGCAACCGGAACCATTAGTTTACTGGAAATTGTGAACATACCCACCACCGCCATGATGGCCTTTGGTTCTATCTTACTATTCCTGGGAGTGGCTGGTGAAACTGGTGTGGCACCATTTTATGCTACCAAAGCAGAGATGTTCCGTACTCCAGGTTCCCCATTTTTGCTAATAATTCACTTAAGCTCATTACTGGTAATTGTTCGAGTAATTGAAATACTTTTAATCATTAACAAACCATTTTAAAAGTGATATATTCAAAAATATAATTAATATGAGGTTAAAATCATCTGAAAAAATATAACTGGTGAAATAATGGACAAACTGAAGGTAACAAGTTCTTTAATATTTATAATCTCGGTGGCAGGAATAGTCTATGCACTCCTGTTCAATCCACCCAGCTGGGTGGTTTATGGAATTTCCATTATATTCATACCTGCAGGAATACTCTCCTTTGGATTGATAGTAATGGCCAGGGGTCCAAAGGATGATGAAGATGACAAGACCAGGGAACCATTTATAGGATATTAACCCCTTCATAACAAATTAAACCATATATGCCCATTTATAGGACATAAATAGCCGCATAACCGGTAATAAAAATTAGGAATAACTAATCGGTGATCATATTGAACTTAATGGCAAACATTCTGTTAAACGTTCTCATCGCATTTCTGGTGGGAAGTGTCCTTTTCGGACTGCAGAGGAAGATAATGGCCAGGATACAGATGAGGCCAGGACCACCCATTATCCAGCACCTCTTACACACCTTAAAATTCTTCATTAAAGAATCATCATTCCCACAAACAGCGGCAATGCCGTTCTATATAGCCATAACAGCCATGTTATGTGTTATATGGGTGGCAGCAGTTATAGTGGGTCCAGTTACGGGAGGATCACTTTTACTAATATTTGCCATCTATGCCATCCACAAGATCGTGGAACACAATGCAGGATCCTCTTCAGGGTCTCCCTATGGTAAACTAAGCTGTGTCAGGGCAGTTTTCTCAGCAGCAGCCGAGGTACCACTGTTTGCAGTTCTAATCATAATCTACTTTAAAACAGGAACCATGACCCTGAGTAACATCGTCAGTTTCCAGGCCGCCAGCGGCCCCCTCATATACAGCATACCATTGGCCGCGGCCATGTTCTTCGTGTTAATACTTTCCAAAGCACCTTACTCTCCCTTCGCCATAACCAAGGGTAAAGATATCATTTCAGGATACGAAACAGAGCACTTCGGACTACTCCGTGGTTATCTGATGATGTCCGAGTCAATAGCATGGTACATGCTTTTATGGGTGTTCTTAACAGTTTTCATTGGCGGATTAAGTCCACTGTGGTATCTGGTGGGCATGGTTCTCATGTCTGCAATTGTGGCCCTCATAAATGCCACTACCCCTATCTTAAACCCCAACCATTCCATAATGATGCAAGTTAGCTTTGCAATAATTGGAATCATAGGTTCCTTTGCGCTGCTACTATACTAAGAGAGCTTTTACTATACTGAGAAGAGATTATAGTACTTGAAAAAAGATTATAATACTAATAGGACATTATACTAAATAGAAAAACATTTCTACTACATTGGATAGGAGAACAAAAAATGGAAATGCAAGAAAAAGACACACTGTTCCTCATGACCCTGGCGGCCTTTGGTGCTGTTTTAGCCAGTGCATTGGCTACATTTATACAGTGGATTGTGGTTTTACCACTCACCATTGCAGTTTTTCTCTTAATGATTCTCACCTATTTCCTTAATCGAAAGGGAGCCATTCACTTCTCAGAGAATGCTGAGAAATGGGCCATGATCCTAACTCTCCTGGTGTTCATAGCCGCATTTATATACCTTTACCGCCCCGTTTAAATGGTGATTAAATGAATGAAACAATTTACCTACTTTACATACTTTCCTTTGTACTGGGATCCATAGTGGGACTGGTGGCAAGTTACCGGAAATACAAAGCACCCTATGCCATTGGAAAGCTTGATGCCCTGGCCGTGATACTGGCTATAATCGGCTGGACATTAACCCTTAACAGTGTTCTAATAACGTTCATACCTGAATACATAACTATAACCATTGGTGTGTTCCTCCTGGCAATGGTGCTGGGAATGAGACCAGGTTATGGTCGTAACGAGACCTTTATAGGCATAATATTTGCTGGAATCATCTGGATTATGAGGACGGTGATCCTTTGAACGAAGAGGATACAGGGAAAACTGGAGATATATCCAGTTTGGATGAAGATGATGTGCTGCGTATCATGAAGATGCGAATTATTGAAAGTTATCGCTGGAAACTGGACATAGTTGAACCCATATCCAAGGAACTGGGAATTTCAGAAGATGAACTGGAAGAAATATTAGTCAGAAGGTTGGATATGGCCAGTTTAGAGGCATTGCACCCGCGTTATGAATCATCAAAACATCACTGTATAAAAGAAAAACTGCACGCTGATTTAAGATTATGCTGGTTATCAGATGCAATGAACATATTAACTAAAGAAGAAACTGAAGAAATTAAAAATAAAATTGCTGCTGAAATATTAACTGAAGGTAAATCTTACCAGGAAGCCTTAGAAGACGGTAGGAAAGATTTACTGGAATATCTAATGAGATAAGTCGAGGTAAATCAATGTTAGATGCCCTTAAAGATGTTGTAAGGAAAAGTTCAATTCACGTATGCCTTATTAACACTGGAGGATGTAACGGCTGTGACATCGAAGTGGTGGCACTCTTGTCACCCCGCTACGATTTAGAACAGTACGGTATCTACGTCCACAACAATCCCAGGGAAGCCGATGTAATACTGGTAACCGGGGCCATGTCAGAACAGTGGAAAAAGAACCTGCAAAGAATTTATGCTAAAGCCCCAGAACCCAAGATAGTGGTGGCCATAGGAAACTGCCCCCTAACAGGGGATGTTTTCAATCAGGAAGGATGCAAAATATACGCCCCAGTATCCGATTTCATACCAGTGGACGCTGAAATACCTGGATGTCCACCCCGACCATCTGAAATTTTAGCTGCCATCTTGGCAGTGGGCCCTGATGCCATAGCAGCAAAAGGGAGGCAAAAACAATGATACTTCCAATTGGACCCATACACCCCGCACTTAAAGAACCAGTCCGCCTCAAACTCAAAACAAAGGGAGAAAAGGTCATAAGTGCCGAAATTGATTACGGGTACGTTCATAGAGGAATAGAAAAGGTAATGGAAGGTAAAACTTGGCAAAAAGGAATATTTCTCTCTGAAAGGGTTTGTGGAATCTGTTCCTACATTCACACCCAGACCTTTGCTGAAACCTTTGAGAAGATAGCAGGAGAACGTGCACCATTACGGGCCCAGTACCTGCGGGTTTTAACCAATGAACTGGACCGGATCCAGAGCCACCTTCTGGCCAACTCAACCTACTTCAAAGCTGTTGAACACGAAACCCTGTTCATGTACATGCTGTACCTACGGGAACCAGTGATGGATGCCATAGAACTTTTAACCGGTAACCGGGTTAATATGGGCTGGAATGTAGTTGGTGGGGTTAAAATGGATGCCAAGGAAACCCACCTCAACCAGATAAAAGAGATCATCACCAAACTGGAATCAGAATACGATAGATACGTGTCAATGTATGAAGAAGGGCCACTTGTAGGTCTAAGGTGTAAAGATGTGGGTAAAATGAGCCGTGATGATGCCATAACTGGTCGTGCAGTTGGACCCATAGGAAGGGCTTCTGGCCTAAAACACGACCTTAGGGAAGATCATCATACTTACCAGGACCACTTTGACTGGAAAGTTATCTGGAGAAAAGAGGGAGATAACAATGCCCGAAACATGAACCGTTTCGATGAAGTTAGAGAGTCTATTAAACTCATCAAACAGGTGATTGACAATATTCCCGAGGGAGATGTGCGTAAAAAGATTAACATCCCCGCAGGATATGCGGAGTGGAGGAATGAAGCTCCACGTGGTGAAGTCACTTACATGATTGAAACCAACGGTAATCTCATAAACAATATTTCAATTAGAACCCCCAGCATTATGAACATCGACGTGTGTGCCCGGTACATGTTGAATGACGTGGCTACAGTGGCTGACGCAGTTGCCACCTATGCCAGTGTAGACCCCTGTGTTGCCTGCACTGAAAGAGTAGTGATCACAGATGAAAGTGGAAAAAAGAAGGAGTTTGATGGGCTTCACACTGTTAAATATCTCAAATAATAATTTAAGTAAATCAAATGAATTTATAATAGATAATATGAATTTATAACAGATAATGAATCTTTAAACAGTTGATGAATCATGTCATCGGTAATCTGGTATATTTACGAGTTCGCCCGAAAATCCTGGGCTGAAAATTTTGCAGTAGCCAAGACCAACCCCGAGATTGTGGAAGCACCAGATCGTTTCCGGGATTTCCCTCAGGTCTTTCCAGAAAACTGCATAGCCTGCGGTGCATGCACTGCAGCATGCCCTGCCCCTCAAGCCATTAAACTCGTGAGGAGTGAGGACACTGCAGATGAGGAAGGGCAAACTTATCCCGTGATTAACAACCGTGGGTGTATCCGCTGCGGATTTTGTGCGGAAGTCTGTCCCACTGACCCTAAAACAATTACCTGCGGGGAAAACCATCTCATCAGAGAAGAATTTACCATCCTTCCTTCTGAAATAATGTACGTAATCGATGATTACCTCTGCATTCGCTGCAAAAAATGTATGAATTCCTGCCCAGTCTACGGGGCCATTTACGAAGAGAACAATAAGATCCTCATTGATAAATCAGTGTGCATAAGTTGTGGAGAATGCCTGAAAAACTGTCCAGTGAAGGGTGCAGTTAAAGGTATTTATGTCTCCAATGTCCAGGAACAGAAGAAGATCATCAATTTAATTGTTAACACTTTAGAAGAATACATTGATGGGCAAAGAGACAAAATAACCCATTTAAAAGATACTGAAGTTTATAAAATGGATTATCCCATCAAAGAGCTTGTTGAAAGTGCTCGATCCATAGTAAAAAATGATGCCCTTATCCTGGATACATTCCATAAAATTACCGATCGATTGAATATGCGTATTGTGACCTGGGATGAAGGAAAATGTAAAAAATGCCAGTTATGTGTTGATGAATGCCCATCAGGTGCCATACGTTATGATAAAGAGGAAGATGTGATTAAACGGGACACCAATAAGTGTCTGCGTTGCAGTACCTGTTACCAGACCTGCCCATTTGGAGTGGCAGGATTCTTTGTAGCCAGGTTTTTACTGGACCCCCCATCTCTGGAAGAAGGAATCATCCACATCACTATTAAAGCAGCACCGTTACCTGTAGGAGCTGATTAAAAATGCCCACAGCAAGCGATGAAACTGGAAAATCAGATAAACCTAAAAAGATTTACAAACCACTTCGTGACGTGGAAGTGGAATATAACATTGATCATCATAAGTGCACCATCTGCACTGAAAGGCCCTGTATTAATGCCTGTCCTGTGGATGCAGTGAGTGAAGATCCCATGGACAAGCACATTGAAATTGATGATAAATGTTTAGGATGTGTTCTGTGTAGAAATGTCTGCCCCTACGATGCCATACATATGGAAACAACCCTCGCAGAACCTCGTAGAGAAAATGTTCCCAACATAAACACCAAACTCTGCAGGCAGTGTGGAGCATGCGTGGATGCCTGCCGAATGGGTGCTATTCACCTTGTTTCTACTGGTACAGAGGAAGCGCACAGTGTAATTGATGAAGATAAATGTGTGCGCTGTGGCTACTGTTCCCGAGTTTGTCCCACTGAAGCCATTAAGTACGGGGAGATCCTGCCCCGCTCAGTGGTAGGTGGAAAGGCCATTGTGGTAAACCAGAAAAAATGTATCGGCTGTATGACTTGTACCCGTGTATGTCCTTCCAAAGGTGCCATTAATGTGGGTAAAATGAATAAACTGCCCTATATCAACCCATCTTACTGTGCACGATGTGAAGAATGTATGAATGTCTGCCCATCAACTGCAATACGTTATTCTTCCCGTAAAAGGGCATATGAAGGGTATCAGAAAATAAAAACCATGGAAATTGTTTCTGAGCTTATGGAAAAAGAAAGTGAAAAATTAGCCCGTGAAACAGTTAAAATAGACTCCATCTTGAACAAGGTCACCCGTGAAGTGAGTTATAGCCATGAAGAAGATGAATTCACCCAGGATGTCACTGATCTGGTAACTGACGAAATCAAATCACTGGTTGGAGGAGATCTTGAAATTGAAGATCTTAAAGAGATAATACATGCCACCAACCCCCACCGGGAGATAATGGTGGATGAAGATACCTGTATTGGTTGTAGTGCCTGTATAAAAGAGTGTCCAGTGGATTGCATTGAATTGGAAATGCCTTCACCAGTACATATTGGGGAAGACTGCGTTTACTGTGGTAAGTGTGTTGGAACCTGCCCATTTAATTCTATTTCACTTAAAGAAGAATCTTTCCAGGTTGAAGATGGCCGTGTTCTATTTAAAAGGCGTAACATTACAGGCCCCTCTAAAGGGGAAGTTCTCATTGACAACAATGCCTGTCAGAAGTGTGGAGTCTGTGTCAACAAATGCCCGGTTGATGCCATGACCCTGGATAATGATCAGGTCACAGTTAATGATGATAAATGTATTTTATGTGGGGAATGTCAGGCCATTTGCCCCACCAGAGCCATTAAACTGGATCATACAGATGAAGATTAGTTAAAAGAAATCTTTGTCTTTATTTTTTGAAGACTTCATTTATTTTTTTAGGGGTTAATTCCTAAATAATAAGTTAAATCTTAAAATAGGTTAACTCCTGTTAATCCTTAAATACGTTAACTGAAATAAGTTAATCCTAAAATAGGTTATCCTAAAGTGAATCTACAAATAAAACTCCATAAATAAAAAAATTAACTTATTAAAATTTATAGACTAATCTAACTCATAAGACCAATATAAATCAATCATTAAAAAATCTCTTAAAAAAGTTAATCTTTAAAAATGATCCTATCCTATCTTTTAATAAAATATCTTTTAATAAACTAATTTAAACATGTGAATATTTTAAACATTCACATGATCTAAAAACCATGTATTCAATTTTAATCGTCCACAGGAGGATGTAGATTGTTAGGTAAGAAATTCTTTGTTTCTGATTGTGAAGGACCCATCACAGTTAATGACAATGCCTTTGAACTGGCAGGTCATTTCATTGAAGATGGGGAAAAATTCTTCCAGATATTAAGTCATTACGATGATATTCTGGTAGATGAAATAAAAAGACCAGGTTATAATTCAGGAAGCACTTTAAAACTAATTTTACCATTTTTAAAAGCATATGGTGCTACTAATCTTAATATGATGGAGTTTTCATCACGAAATGTTCTCCTGATACCTGGCGCCAGAGCCACCCTGGGATTGCTTCAATTTATCATGCCCGCATACATTGTCAGCACCAGTTACGAGCATTACATAAGGTCACTATGTGATTTAACCAACTTTTCATTTAATCGGTGCTACTGTACCCAGCTGGATCTGGACAACCACATCTTAAGTGATGAAGATAATGATAAACTGAAAGAATTCCGATTATCAATTATTTCGAATCCTGAATTCGATAACTTGGAACGTATTTTCTGGGAAGAAATTCCAAGTATGGAAATTGGTTCACTCTTAACTGAAATCAAACCGGTGGGCGGTGAAGCCAAAAAAGAAGCAGTTCTGGATATTATGGCCCAAAAAGACTACCAGGCAAGTGATCTTATGTATGTAGGGGATAGTATAACTGATGTAGAACCACTCCAGTACGCTCGGGATAATGGGGGAATCGCAGTATCATTTAATGGGAATGAATTCGCGCTGGATAATGCATCACTTGCAGTTATCTCAGATAATACTACAATAACATCCATACTTGCCGATCTGTTCAATAGATATGACAGCAATGTGGTTTTGGAATTTGCATCTTCATTTGAAAAAGATCCTGAAAAAGCAGTGAAAGACCATCCAGTTAACCCCCAACTGGCATTTAAACTGGCTGAAACCAACACACGGCTGGAAGTAGTCACCGCAGATAATCTGGAAGAACTCAAAGAAGATAGCTGTAATTTCCGTAAAGAGGTTAGAGGAGAATCAATTGGAGGACTGGGTTAATGACCACTGAAAAAGGGAATGGAAATTTACCTGGAAATAAAGAAAAATATCCATTAAGGATAGATAAAATTGAAGATACCTACGCCGAAGCCTTCAATGGTATCTGCTGCAGGGTTATTGTCACTGCCGACGATGATCTGACCCTCCAAAGAGCTGCATACGATGCCACCAGCACCCCTGGAACCGTAATTGGCCGGGTGGAAGGAGGAGTTGAAGGATGGTTAAATGAAGACCAGACTCCGGACCATAGGAAAGGAGCAATACTCCAGTTCTGGTACAATACCACTGACATTGAAAAGTTTCAGGTGGAATTATCCTACCGTATAAGGCAGGACATCCTGGTCAAACCATTCACATCTGTATTTGATGCATCTATAAAACCCTCAGGCTATATTGACACCATGAAATATGTAGGTCACTGTGGTGATGGATACGAGTGGGAAGAAGAAATATACGGTAGGCACATGATTGTGGTACCCATAGCCATACCTGACTTTATCATTGAACGCAAGTTAGGGTACATGGAAGGAATTATGGGTGCCAACTTCTGGTACTACTCTAAAAGTAAAGAAGCAGTCATGGAAGGCGGTAGAGCTGCACTGAAAGCAATTGAAAGTATTGAATGGGTGATCACTCCTTTTGATATCTGTTCTGCGGCTTCAAAGCCTGAAACCAACTACCCCTGGATTGGACCCACCACCAACCATCCTTACTGCCCCACACTGCAGAACATATTGGGAGGCGAATCCCAGGTACCAGAGGGTGTTAATTACATTCCAGAAATAGTATTAAACGGGCTAAGCCTTGAAAATGTTAAAAATGCCATGAAAAAAGGGATGGAAGTCCTGCTGGATTATGAGGACGTCCTAGGAATATCCGCTGGTAATTATGATGGTAAACTTGGAGACCACCAGATCCATTTGAAGGAGTTATTCCCTTAAAACTTAAAAAATTCTCGTAAAAATATAATTAAAAATTTGGTTAAAATAAGAGTAAACTAAGTAAAATAAGATTATTTAAAAATTAACATAACAAATAGAATATAAAATATAAATAGAAAAAAATTGACAATTGGATGTGATGTTATTTCCATTATACTGGATGCAGTGGGATTCGGAGCACTGAACCTGGACAAACTCTACCGGGTTAATAAGATAGCTGGAGAAGATGAAGAAGCATATATTACCAACGTTCATGAAAGCTGCGGGGGCTCCGCAGCCAACACCATTATAGGACTGGCCAGACTTGGACTTTCAACTGGTTTTTTAGGCAAAGTAGCCCGGGACAGATCAGGACAGTTACTCCTGGAAAACCTTGAAAATGAAGGTGTTGATACTGGGGGAGTTATAAAAAAATCCAAAGGCCGCAGTGGAACTGTCCAGGGATTCGTGGACCTTGAAGGTCAACGAGCATTATACGTTGATCCTGGAGTAAATGATGACATCAAATCAAAGGAGATCAACCTGGAATACATATCCAATACTCGACTCATTCACCTCACCTCATTTGTAGGCAAATCAATTCAGGTACAAAAAGAGTTTTTAGAATCAATTCCAGAAAGTGTAACCGTCAGCATGGACCCGGGTATGATCTACGCAGAAAAAGGCATTAAAACCCTGGAAAAGTTACTGGAGCGAACTGATATTTTACTTTTAAACCAGAAAGAACTGGAAATACTGATGCCACACCAGGAAAAAGAGGAGGATAAAATGAAAGCTCTTCTTGATTTTGGACTGGAAATATTGGTAATTAAACAGGGACAAAATGGGTGTACGGTTACTGATGGAGATGAACTTTATTGTTTGGATGCGTTTAAGGTTAAATGTCAGGACACTACCGGTGCAGGAGATGCATTTAACACCGGATTCCTCTACGGATACTTGACTGGTAAAAGTATCAAAAGATCAGCCAACATGGGTAACTACGTGGCATCATACTGTGTGAAGATGCCCGGGGCCATCAGTGGACTTCCATTCTTATCACAGATAATATCCAAATATCCTGATAAAATGCATTGATTAAGGTAAAGATAGGTTGATTAAAGTAATCATGAAATTAAATTGACAATACCCTTTAAAATTGGATGGTATCCTTTAGAAAATTAAGGTATAAATAAAATTATTTTAATTGAACCCTGTATCTTTAGATAATTTAGATATAACTTAAATTAGATGTTATTATAATACTATAAATCAGGGAAGGAAATAAACTAACCAGTAGTATAATACCCACAGTTAGTGAATTATATGACGGTGTTAAGATGGATGTAACATTCAAAAAGAAAAAAGAGGTACTGGAGGGAGAGGTAGCCCTTAAATCCAGGGACATTGAAGATAGTCAGGAAGGGTTTAAAGGAGAAATCGAGGACTGTGCCTTCGAAGATGAATTCATAACTATCTCCCCAGAGTGTGTCCGGTGCAATTTGTGTGTGGAGGAATGTCCAGTTAATGCTATCAGCGACTCCACATTCTCACGACCGGCCAGAATCCTAGATGGCTGTGTGAAATGTGAAATCTGCGCCCAGACCTGCCCTGTGAAATGTATACATGTCATTGAAAGCACATCAACTGTCCAAGATGATGTTAAATTTCATCTAAAGGATGTTAAGGTGCCCCATCGTAAACTTCGCATGGAATCAATTGAGGTAGATCCAGATAAATGTGATTCATGTTCTACCTGTGTTAGATTCTGCCCCACTGAAGCCATAACTGTTAGTGAGGGAGAAACTGCCCAGATTGACCAGGAAGCATGCGTGGGTTGCGGTGCCTGTGCTAATGTCTGCCCCCAAGGGTCCATTGATCTTGTAAGAGAATTAGGGCCTGTGATAAAAACAAAAGAACTCAGGGTGGATGAGGACACCTGTGTCCAGTGCCAGGTCTGTGAGGAAAACTGTCCAGTTGATGCCATTAAAATTGATGGCGATAGGGTGGTCTTGGACCAGGAAAAATGTATTTTATGTGAAGTTTGTTCTACAAAATGCCCGGTAGGGGCTTTAAAACTGGAGATGGTTTAAGTGAAAGTTAATGAAATGATGGACAAAGATTTTATTGTAGTATCCCCTGACGATGACCTGGTAGAAGTATCCATTTTAATGGAGAAAAAACTAAGATTCACCACACCTGTGGTTGATGATAAAAAGAGGTTGATTGGGTGGATCACTTCCCTGGATGTGACCAGAGGTTTCAGAGAAGGTAAAAAAAAGGTTAAAGACGTGATGTACGCCAAAGAGGACATTGTCCATGTGCATGATGATGACCCAGCACGTTTAGCTGTCCTGGAAGCAGGAGAGTATAAAGTGTTTAACATACCTGTGATAAGTGATGACGATGTTGTTGTAGGAGTAGTACGAACTTTTGATATCGTGAAAACCCTTTCAAGTCTTTATGAGATTAAAGTTTCCAAGATCTTCGAAGCTATGGCAGAAGAACTTAAAGGTGTTACATGGGATGAACTCATGGAAGCATCAGCCATTGTCACCCGCCGCAGAACCGGTAAACGAGTCACAGCCAATGATTACGAGAAAAGAATCAAAAACTCCACCTTTGGTGAAGCTATCTGGGCTACTGGAGGATTGGAAAAATTCTTCGTTGGTTTGATAGCCATTGGAGAACTGGTTATAGCCAGGAAAGTGGCTAAAGCCCGGAAATAAAAATATTTTTATTTCCATACATATTCTTCTTCTAATTTTTTTCAATCGTATTGTAGTCCATATATTAAACTATTTTTTAAAAATAACACAGTATCCGTTGTCAGTCTGATAAATAAATATTGTTCCATCCTGCACCTGGTCAAAAAGTACTCCTGCAATATCCACATAGAAGAACCATGTGCCTGATTCTTCTTGAATAACATCAATCAATAGCTCCAGATATTCTTGGAGACTGATGGAACTTAGTTTAGATATATATTCGTCTGTGTTTTTACTCCTTTGTAAATGGTAATTAAGAGCTTCCGAAATTTCATCTGAGGATGGTTTGAGTTTTTTCCAGACATCAACACAGCGGATGGAAAATTTTAAATCATTGTAACTGGTAATAAGGTTCAATTTAATTACCCCCATTTTAAGTTAATAATTTCTTTTAAATTCTCGGTAATTATAGTCATAGGTCCCTTCACCGTAACTTATATAAGATATAACAATTGTTATATAACTATCGTTATGATAAGTGGTGTTAAACATTTCATTAAATGAAAAACGCATCTGAAAATTAGAATAAATAGCCTAAATCCAATGTTATTCAACTTAAATTCATCATTAGAGATAATATATAACTTAACACTTGAAAGGAGAAAAATAATGAGATTTAATACCAAATCAATACATTCAGGCAGGAGACCTGATGAAGCAACCGGGGCGATATCAACCCCAATATGTCAAACCTCAACATTTGTGTTTGATGGATACCAGAAACCCAAAGAACATGACTACACCAGGACCAGCAACCCCACACGAAACGTACTTGAAGATACAATAGCTGCCCTTGAAGGAGGTAACCAGGGTTTCGCATTTTCCAGTGGAATGTCCGCAGTTGCCAGTGCCATACACCTTTTAAGTGCAGGTGATCATGTGATAAGCTGTGATGATCTCTATGGAGGTTCACATCGGCTGTTTGAACAAATAATGACCCGTTTCGGAATTGAGTTTACCTTCATACGGCTCAAAGATGAAGAAAAAATCCAGGATGCAGTGAAACCCAACACCAAAATGATATGGGTGGAAACACCTTCCAATCCACTCCTGAATATAACTGATCTGGAACTGGTTTCCAAGATTGCTCGTGAAAACCAGTTACTCACTGTTGCGGATAACACCTTTGCCAGCCCTTACTTCCTGAAACCAATAGATTTTGGTATTGATCTGGTGGTTCATTCCACCACCAAGTACCTGAACGGTCACAGTGATGTGATTGGTGGGGCCATTGTAACCACTACCGATAAACTGGCTGAGGACGTTCATTTCATTCTCAATGGAATGGGGACTAATGCTGCACCATTTGATTCATGGCTTGTTCTGCGTGGTATAAAAACATTGCCCCTCAGAATGGAAAGACACGCCAGTAATGCCATGGCCATAGCAGAGTACTTACAGGATCATCCTCAGGTTAAGGAGGTTTACTACCCTGGTCTACCAAGTCATACGGGCCATGAAATAGCCAGGAAACAGATGACCGGATACGGAGGAGTGGTTTCATTTAAACTCAAATCAGATGTTGGAACATTTCTCCACGGTCTGGAATTATTCTCTCTGGCTGAATCCCTAGGAGGAGCAGATTCCCTGGTGGAACACGCTGCCACAATGAGCCATGCCTCAATGACCCCCCAGGCAAGGGAATATGCAGGGATAACTGATGATCTCATTCGCCTATCAGTGGGCCTGGAAGATGTTGATGATCTGATTGAAGACCTAGATAAAGGTTTTGCAACAGGATAACTTTCATATTCTGCTTCCAATCAATTGAATTAACTAAAAATGGATAAGAGGTGTTTAAAATGTGATTTGAATTAAAATAATCTCACAGTGAAAATAGAATAGTTCAAAAGGATTAGATTTAATTAAATTGACAGAAAAATGGTAAAATTCATTGAAAAAAATTATCAAATAATGTTAGTTTAAAATACGACCCAAAAAAGTATTGGTCGGTGATTAAATGAAAGTAAATATCAAAGACGAACCAACAAAGGAACTGGAAATTGACTCATCTTCGGTTAAAGAGGTTCTCAATGAGCTTGAAATTAACTCATTAGAGGTAGTGGTTAAAAAGGATGATACCATAATCCATGAAGACCAGCTCTTAACCAATGAAGATGAGATAACCGTGATTAAAGTAGTGTTCGGCGGTTAAAAAATAAAAATAACGGTCAAAAAATAAAAAAAATATAATATGGGGATGTAACATGCTAACCAGTAGAGAAATTAAACGATATGCACGTCAAACAATGATTTTTGGCGAAGAAGGACAAGAAAAACTTAAAAATGCAAAGGTATTCATTGCAGGTGCAGGAGGACTGGGTTCCCCTATATCAGTGTATCTAGCAGTGGCCGGAGTGGGAAACATAACCATAGCCGACCACGACATTGTGGAATTAAGCAACCTCAACCGACAGATCTTACATGGGGATACAGATATAAACCAGAAAAAAACAGAATCAGCTGAAGAAACACTTACCAACTTAAATGCAGATATAAATGTAAACATCATATCTGAAACCATCACTGATGATAATGTTTATGATCTAGTTGGTGACTCTGATCTGATAGTGGATGCCATGGACAACTTCGACACCCGTCACACCCTCAATAAAGCAGCTTTCAAGTTGGATATTCCCTACTTCCACGGTGCAGTAAGTGGATTTGATGGTCAGGCCACCACCATCATACCCGGTAAAACTGCATGTTTAAATTGCATATTCCCTCAAAGCCCACCTAAATCAGTTTTCCCAATTATAGGACTTACACCCGGATTAATTGGTGTTGTACAGGCTACTGAAGTAGTTAAATATATCACTGGCGAAGGTGAGCTTCTGGAAAATGAGATACTTCTGTGGGATGGTTTGAGGTCAGAGGTAGAAAAAGTTAAAACCAATAAAAGGCCAGATTGTGAAGTATGTGGGAAATAGGTCTCAGACCTAACTAATATATTTTTTAATTTTTAGGAGTTTAAAGATGCTGGAGAAATTAATAATAGTTCGTTACGGGGAAATTGGAGTTAAAAGCCCTAAGGTTAGAGGACGATTCGAGCGAAAGCTCATAGAAAATATTAAAACTGTTATCAAAGACAAGATAGAGATAAAACAGGGCAGAATCTTCATTTATCCCCAGGATCTGGATAAAACCCTTGAATCCCTCCAGAAAATTGTGGGAATAGTTTCATACAGCCCCGCGGCAGTCACCCATACTGACCATGACTCCATAAAAGAGTTGATCGAAACTTACACCAGGGAACTGGTAGCCCAAGGAGCCTTCTCATCAAATAGTTCATTTGCAGTTAAATGTAGAAGGGTAGGCAAACATGACTTCTCCAGTCAGGAAATGGCAGCTTATGCTGGTTCAGTGGTGTATGGAATAACCGAATCCAAAGTTGACCTTTCAAACCCCGATTTCAGATTATATGTAGAAGTAAGGGATGATAAAACCTACGTATTCCATGAGAAAATACAGGGACTGGGCGGATTACCCATGGGGACACAGGGAAAAGTCATATCACTCGTTTCTGGAGGTATAGACTCACCAGTTGCCACCTTTTTAATGATGAAGCGTGGTTGTAGTGTTACCATGGTGAACTTTAACAACCATCCTTTCACATCTGGTTCCAACGAAAAAATCCTGAAAATGCATGAAAAATTGAAAGAATACTCAGCTGGTTCAAAACTGAAACTTTACCAGGTGGACTATGGAGAATACTTGCAAAAGTGTAAGGATGAAGCTCCAGAAAGGATGACCTGTGTGCTGTGTAAGAGTGGAATGTACCAGATTGCCGAGAAGATCGCCCGTGAAGAGAACGCCCTGGCCATTGTTGATGGAAGCAGTATGGGTCAGGTTGCATCTCAAACCCTGCCCAATATTCTGGCAACACGTTACTCAACTTCCATGCCAGTTTTAAGTCCACTTATTGGGCTGGATAAGGTGGAGATTGAAAATATTGGTAAAAAGATCGGTACTTTTGATATATCTATACTCCCTGATAGTGGCTGTTTGGCTGCCCCCAGGCATCCTGAAACTAATGCAGAATTACCACTGGTGCTGGAGACACTTGAAAAAATTGATGCTGAGGATGAGTTTGATAAAGCCATTGCAGGTATTAAATTACTTAAAAAATGATTTGTACTTGAATGATTTTTTTAAATATCATTCTTACTGATTTTTGCGATTTAATATTTTTTTGCAAATTTTCCACTGAATTATTCTAAGTTATTCCAACTGAGTTATTCCAACTGAGTTATTCCAACTGAGTTATTAATTTCAAAACTGGGCGCAATTTTTATAAGTAACTATAGTTATATAACAATTGTTAAAGAAGGTCTTGTTGAAGTTCCCACTTCCGTAGGGAGTTTAAAAGTGAAATTATAACCAGGAGGAAGAAAAATGGAAATATTTTCAAAAGTTTCAGAAAAGGATGTGACCAAGGCAATTGTATCAGAATTTGCAGAAGAATTCATCGATTACATAGAAAGTGACGTTATCATAATCGGTGCTGGACCAAGTGGTTTGATAGCTGCACGTAGACTAGCCCAGCAGGGTGTTAAAACCCTGATAATTGAAAGTAACAATTACCTTGGAGGTGGGTTCTGGATTGGGGGTTACCTCATGAACAAATTAACTGTCAGAGAACCAGGAGAACGAATCTTAGATGAAATTGGAGTTCCCTACAAAAAGGTTCAAGATGGTTTATTCGTTGCCGATGGCCCCCATGCCTGTTCTAAACTCATTGCCAGTGCAATGGATGCCGGTGCCAAAGTGGTTAACATGACCAAATTCGATGACGTGGTTATTCGTGACGGTAAAATCGCAGGAGTGGTTATAAACTGGACTCCAGTATCGGCACTGCCACGTGCAATTACCTGTGTTGACCCTGTTGCCATTGAATCTAAAATAGTCATTGACGCCACTGGACACGACGCAGTAGTTGTTAAATCCTTGGAAGAAAGAGGAATGGTTGACATAGAAGGTTTCCAGGGAATGTGGGTGGAAAAATCGGAAGACGCCATTGTGGAGAACACCAAAGAAGTATATCCCGGATTACTGGTTACCGGCATGGCTGTAGCCACCACCTTTGGAAGCCCCCGTATGGGACCTACCTTTGGAGGAATGCTCCTATCTGGTGAAAGAGTGGCTGAAGTAGCCATTGAAAAGCTCAAAAGAGGAGTAACAACAACCTCAACAGAAAAGGGTGAAGTTAAAGGATCCAAATAAGATTGATAAACTATTAAAATATTGTTAAATATTAAAAAATGGACCAGAATGGACAGATAATTCCATCACCCATTTTTTAGGGATAATTTACTAAATTCGTTGAAATCTTAGTAATAAAGCTTTAATAGCGCAAAATTAATCCATCAAAATCTTAAGGTCCGATATATAAATCCTATTTAAAGTGATCTTCATGATAAAATCTGCATCCAGTGAAAATGTGAAAAAACTTGAGTACGGGGAGGTAATTGCAGTGTGTACCAGTCCCCTGAAACAGACCCGAAAGATAAATGTTAAAGAGTGTCTGGTTAAAGAAAACCATGGCCTGGTGGGTGACGCACACAGCAATTCCCAGACACACAGACAGGTAAGTCTTCTAGCCCAGGAAAGCATTGATAAAATGAAGGATATGGGACTGGATGTGCATCCAGGGGATTTTGCAGAGAATATTACCACCTCTGGGATAGAACTGGTCACAATTCCAATTGGCACCAGAATCCAGGTGGGGGATTCTATCATGGAAATCACCCAAATTGGTAAAGAATGCCACAACCACTGCGCTATTTACCTGCAGGCAGGAGACTGTATAATGCCCAGAGAAGGTATCTTCGCCCGGGCTATCACTGGAGGAAAGGTTAAAACAGGAGATAAAGTTAAGATTCTTTGAAATTAGGATTATTTATAAATATCTCACATACCTAATTTTCAATATTTTCTGGAAAAAGGGATTAATTAATGCAATCTTATCAAATTTGATCTTTCTTTTGACTCTAATACATTTTAACGCCCATTCTAGTAAAATCAGGTATGATATAGGATAAACCCTATATAAAAAAACTAAAAAAATAGTTAAAATAAATTGTCGTAAAACTGGATTACTTAAAAACCTGGGATTACTATAAATTAATATGTGATAATCCAGATAGATGATAAAACTGTTTAAAAACGATTATATCTATAATAAAATTAAATTTAAGATAAATCAAGAAATTTAAAAACAAACAATGGAGAATAAGAATGTTACATGGAACTGAAGTACTGAAGAAAGGTTTCGCCAAGATGACCAAAGGCGGAGTTATTATGGATGTTGTTAACGCTGAACAAGCTGCCATTGCCGAAGAAGCAGGTGCAGTATCAGTTATGGCACTGGAAAAGGTCCCTGCAGATATCAGGGCTGCTGGTGGAGTGGCCAGAATGGCAGATCCTTCCAAAGTCCTGGAAATCATTGATGCGGTGAGTATACCAGTGATGGCCAAGGCCAGAATAGGTCACTTTGTAGAAGCACAGGTCCTGGAAACCCTGGGAGTGGACATGATCGATGAAAGTGAAGTTTTAACCCCAGCCGATGAAAAATACCACATAGACAAAAAGCAATTTACCATACCATTTGTATGCGGAGCTAGGAACCTGGGTGAAGCACTCCGGAGGATTGATGAAGGTGCAGCCATGATCAGGACCAAAGGAGAAGCAGGTACTGGTAACGTGGTTGAAGCTGTGAGGCACATGAGGGTGATTCAGGGAACCATCCGCGAACTTGCGAATAAAACCGAAGAAGAACTGTGGAGTGTTGCCCGGGAACTGGAAGCACCTCTCGAACTGGTTAAAGAAACACAAAAACAGGGCAGAGTACCAGTCGTCAATTTCGCAGCCGGTGGAATAGCCACCCCAGCCGATGCAGCTCTCATGATGCAGCTCGGGTCTGATGGAGTATTCGTAGGTAGTGGTATCTTCAAATCAGAAAAACCAGAACTGGTGGCCAACGCCATTGTAGAAGCCACTCACAACTTTAAAAACGCAGAAGTCATTGCTGAAGTCAGCCGGGACCTGGGAAGTGCCATGCCTGGACTGGAAATAAGCGAAATACCTGAAAATGAAAGGTTACAGGAAAGGGGTTGGTAAACACCCCATATACTTTCTTTTAAACCCCACTAATTCTTTAAACAATGTTTATTGTAAAATAACAAAACTATTTCAAAAATAAATCTAACTTAATATCTAACTTAATATCTAACTTAATATCTAACTTAATATCTAACTTAATATCTAACTTAATATCTAACTTAATATCTAATTTTTTTTCTTTACATGAGGATAAAATTTTAAAGGGCAAAATTTTAGGATGATATTTTTGTTTTTAAATATCCTCCGATCCATCCACAAACAGCTCCATTAATGGCCCCTAATATAGTCATGGGTATTAAATAAAGAAATGCGCCAGTAAGGAGACTTCCTAAAAAGAATGCAATAGTACCAGTAACCACCGCATTTTTAGTTCCAATAATTTGGTCTCTGAAGAAATACCCCATCGCCACTAACAGTATAAAAACTAACAGAGTGAAAATACCCTGCGTAAAGGTTAATAGCATAGTTATTGCCAGTGCTACAGGTATTACTAAAGTCCATCGAATGTTACGAAAATTAAGCTCATTTTTTATGGAATTTATAAGGCCTATGAGGCCATTTTCTCTACCATACTGTGTATTACCATAATGAGCGTTGCTATAATTAGTGTTATAATTATTATTCCAATTCTGGTTATTGCGAATGCGGTATCGGTAGTTATTCCAAAATTGAACAAAAGGAGTCTTTAAATTATACCAGAATTGAATCAAACGGTTTTTTAAATTGAAATTTCGTAGCGAAAAAACGGATTGCATCTTATTTCTTATAATCTCACTTTTAGGACTCTTTTTCGGGATTGAAACCTGTTTCCAACTGGGATCAACAATATCCAAATTTTCAACGTACCTTAGTTTACCACCACAATCACAGGAATCAACAAAATCTTTTGCAGAATCACCGGATGGGAGTTTATAGTAACTTTTGCATTTACCACAGATTAAATAACCCATTTCATCACCAAAGCCCGAATAAAAGACTACAAATTTATTTAAACCTAATATCAGTTATTAAAGACCTAATATCCCTAATTTTTTAAAATTTGTTAACAGGAAAGGTTAAACGGAAAATATGTTAAATAGTGTTTAATCTTGAGATTTCTGTTTTTAATATTTTTAGGGTTTAGGGTGTTTAAGTTAGAATGTTTTTAGTTAAAGTTCTAGTTAAATTGTTCTAGTTAGAATGTTCTAATTAAATTGTTCTGGCATAAATATCTGTGCAATTGTCAAAAAAATGAATAAAAAAAGACAGAAGAAAAATCCATCTTTTTTACTTAAATCTATTTTACGCAGGGGTTTCACGTTTTAAGAATAGTGATAGACCAAAAACCACTCCTAGCACTACTGCAGCTATTATATATGCAAAATCCACTCCAGATACCAGTGCATGGACCTGTTGTGCGGCAGTTGGATTGTTCAGATTCTGAAGGTAACTGTTCTGGCCGAAGGACATGAAGCTTACAAATAGTGCCGAACCAATTGCACCACCCATCTGCTGTAGAGAAGTGATTATAGCTGAACCAGAAGCATAGTACTTAGGAGGCAGTGTTCCCAGGGTGTGTGTCTGGTTGGGTGCCATTACTAGGCTGGTTCCAATGAAAAAACAAACCAGTATTAGTACAATTACCATGAGGAATGTTGATACTGAAAGAAATGAAAGCATCACCATGGAAATACACATGATAGCAAGGCCAGAGCTGATCACAATCTTAGGACCATGCCCATCATAGATACGACCCGAAACAAGTGATAAAATACTATTCAAAATACTTCCAGGTAGCAGAATAATACTGGCAATAAAGGATGTGACTCCAAGGGCACTCTGCAAGTAAATAGGCATTATAACCACCATTGCGAATATTACCATAACATTGACCATTGTAATTACAATTCCTATGGTGAATGAAGGATATTTAAACGTGTGAAGGTCCAGCATAGGATTTTCCATGGTTAACTGGCGTATTGCAAATAGTATTAAGCTAACCATACCCACAATTAAAGGGATGATCACGTTTGGACTTAATCCATTTTCTCCCATACCACTTAAACTAATTACCACTCCTCCAAATCCAATTGCAGCAAGTATGACCGATAAAAGATCTAGTCTAGGACTACCTACTTCTGTTACATTCTTTAAGAATGTTATTCCTGCAATAGCTATGGCAACGAAAAAGACCAGTACCATTACAAAAAACCAGTGCCAATCCATATATCCCATAAGAAACCCCATAATAACCGGTGCTATTGTCGGGGCAAACATTACCACCAGTGTCACCATTCCCATGGTTGCACCTCTTTTTTCAGGGGGGATCAAAATAAGCACGGTGTTAAATATAAGGGGTACCAGTATACCGGTTCCAATTGCCTGTACAACCCGTCCAGCAAACAGAATTGGAAAGCTTGTTGAAAAACAGGCCACGATTGTTCCTGCAATTAAAAATCCCATTGAAGCTGTGAATAATTTTCTGGTTGAAAAGCGCTCTATGAGAAATGCACTGATTAAAAATACAATACCTGAAACATAAACATAGACTGTGGTTAACCACTGGACAGTTCCCGCTGAAATATTAAATTGTGCCATTATATGTGGAAAGGCGATGTTTAATGCAGTTTCATTTAGCATTGACATGAACCCACCAACCAACAGCAGAATTAAGATTCGGTTTGTGGTACTTTTACTGGGTTTAATTTTATTAATAGTGTAGTTTTCATTTTGAATTGATGACATCTGAGTACTCCTGAAGAATTAAATAGATCTTTTACAGCAAACAACGTAATATGATGAATTTAGATAAAATTCTATTGCACAAACTGGTTTAGTATAAAATTTCTCATATTAAGAGCCTAATTTAGCGTATGAATGAGCCTAACGGGAAAAAACCCAATATTAAGAAATTTTTTGAATAAATTGAGTATAATATTAGACCGGTCTATATAATAATGTTTTAAAAATTTTGATTTAAAGGAGAGTTTTAAGGATTAGGTATGAAGAATTTTTAAAATGGTTTAATAAAAATGGTTTAATAGAAGAGTTACCTATGATCTCGTAGAAAAACTTTCTAATAAGTCATTACAAAGGATTTTTTTAATGTTTTAGTACAATGGGAATCTGTTCGGCAATCCTCTGAATAGGTGCGTCACTATTTGTGGTTAAAGACATGATTATGGCCCCTTCAACCATGGATTGAATAACCATTCCCAAGGTCTCTGCCTCTTCCTGATTGAAACCACCCTCCACCAACTTCTCAGTGTAAACATTTTGCCATGCATTGTAAGCAGATTCACATGCTTTTCTTAATGTTTCATTGGTCGCGTAGGTTTCCAATGCAATTAAATTAACAGAAACTTTTTTAGTACTTTTAATGGAATGTTTCTCGTCTTTTTCAGAATTTGAATTGTCTATAATCTTTTCAATGGATTTTTTGATGGATTCAGCAGGATCATCAATTTCTGCCAGCCCATCCCTAATAGTTTTTTCAACAAAGACATTGGTCAGATTTATGCATTCTAAAGCAAGTTCTTCTTTCCCCTTGGGAAAATAATAATACAAAGAACCTTTAGGAGCATTGCTTTCCCTTAAAATCTGATTTAAACCAGTAGCATGATAACCCTGTAGCTGGAAAAGACGTGTAGCAGCGTTAATAATTCTATCCCTTGTACTTATTTCTTCATCCATGATAACAAAACCGATTAAATTATCAGTCATTATTATAATGACCAGTCTACATATAACTTATTTTTTTATTTATACGTGATGATATTTAAAGTTGATGATCGTATGAATTATTCAAAAAAAATACTTTAAAAATATTTTAATAAAGAAATTATGGCTGAATTATCCTGATTTAACTGTCTTAAGTGATTTAACACTTAAAATAAATTTTCATATTAGAATTAATTATTTAAATCATCAAACCAAATAATCCACTGAAATAGTTTTGATGAATTGAGTAATCAGAGTTTATATCTTGATATACAATTTAACAAACAAAGTGAGCGCCTGCCAATGTTAAGAGATCTCCTTATTGATAAAGAACTGTTTGAAACCCTCAGAGAGAAGTCTCTGGAGTCGGATGAAGGTGGAATGAATACCACTGAAGAGGTTGAACTCCTGGAGAAAGCGGTCTTCAATCGATTGAAAAAGAAAAGATCAGTCAAAAAGTACAAGAAATTAGGGGTCAGTAAAGGGGACCTCAAGGAAATAATCCAGTTGGCAGACATCATCAGCTTAGATGCAATGGGTGGCCCATCAAACTATGAGCTGGCCAAGGAACATCAAGAATGGTGTCTGATTTGTGGAAGATGCTGCAGGGAATCTGAATCCATTTTCATTCACAAAGATGAACTCAACCTACTGTTAACATTCAACCCTGAACTGGAGAATGGAATCATCCACAATAAACTCTACCCCGAACACTTCGAACTCAAAGATATCAGACCGTGTAAATTCATGGATAAAGAGACCCATAAATGTGAGATCTACGACTCGAGGCCACAAGTCTGCAGGAGTTACCCCCTGGTACTCATTGAATCCAACGGTAAAGCAAAAAATATCATTAATATACGTTACAAATGTAATTATTCTATTAATTTGATTCTGGAAAAGTCAATGATACTCTTTGATGAGGCTATAAGAAGATTGGAAGAGAAAAGGTAATAGTTTGCCAGTTATAATCTATAATTTATTATTTAAATTTATGGCCAATAACACCCTGAATTCGTGAAAATGAGAGCATAACATTAGTTTCAAGAAACAGGATTATTATTTTTAATTATGCCCTTCGAAAGGTTTTTTAATTATCCCTCCAAAAGTTTGTATAGATATTAAAGCCAATTATGACAATAGATTTGTAAAGCTCCGTTGAGGTAGTCGGCAATCCTATCGGACTCTCGATCCGATTACAGGGGTTCGAATCCCCTACGGAGCACTAAACTTTTTTATGATACAACACACTACTTATTTAAAATTGGCGTGCATTATTACAGGTTAAGAGGTTAATCTCTTACCACCCTTCTATCTTTTTTACTTCTTCCAATATTTCAATGCACTCTGTTATTTCATCAGTAGGTTCTAGCTCCCCCAGTATGTCTATAACTTGGTTAATTCTGGCTATGCTTCCAATATTCATAATTTTTTCTTTTTCAAGTTCTATATCGTCAAATCCTTTTAGTTTTACCATAATTATCCCTCTTATCATTTATCAGTGGGTTTTTTAGGTATTATGTAATCCATTGAATATCTTTAAATCTGCCAATTAATCATATCAGATCCCTATATATTCCTTAATTATAACTTCCAATTAGTTAATGTATTTCTGTTTTATTATGTTCAATGGTTGTCTCTGTATACCATCTCATTGAGATTTAGGTAGTGTAACTGATAATTGAATGGTTGAAATAAGGGGCGCTGGTGAGGTATGTGGTTTTTAGGGTATCTTACTTAATTTTTAGTGAAGGTTTAGGTTTGTAAACACTCATGGTACTGATAACATACTGAAGTTGTACTCCCAAAAAAATAAATCACATCCCCAATAGAAAGAATATAAAGCAATGAAAATAAGGGGGTATTTATAATGGCTGAAACATGCATGACTGAAAGTGAAGTTGAGGTTTTCGTTGACAACTTCAAAGGAATGTTATGGGATGATATGGACGATGCTTTGAACTGTATGTCCAAAGACGATATGGTTGCAGTGATAAAAGCTTTGAAAAAACGTTTTGGTTAAACAAAAATATTTTTTTTAAATACAAATCAATATACAAAATATATCAACTCGAAAAAAAGTTACCAATGTTAATTTGTTTTGTATTTAAATAAAATATTAAATAATTTTTATTTTACAGTGCTTATCTTTAATTTGACATAACAATGATCAATTATTTTAGATTATAAACCATAAAATAACAATTTTTTCTTAACAGAATACCATTATGAATAACTTTATATAGGTTGATGTTCAACAGATTACCGGAAGTATGCTTCCTTATTCCGGTAAAAATATATTTAAAACCTAAAAAATCAGGTTTAAAATTGGTTTAACAAATTCAAACAAGAAATTTGTTTAAAAAACCCTTTTTTAGCAGGTTTTAAATCGAAAGGTATGGACATGCATATGGAATGAAAAAAAATGAACAATGAAAAAAAATCATTAAATTTAGTTTATGAAGAGATGAAAAAGTATGCCGTACCACCAGTTTAAATGCAGCGAATGTATTCCTGAAAGAAAAAAACACGCAGTTGTAAAGGGGGAAGGAGAAGATCTAACATCATGCCTACCTCTTGGATACCTCAACACCATCCCTGGGACGATCTCAGAGAGAGGATGCGCATTTTGCGGTGCCAAGCACGTTATCGGCACCCCAATGAAGGATGTTATCCACCTATGCCACGGTCCAGTGGGATGTACCTACGACACCTGGCAAACCAAGAGGTATCTCAGTGACAATGACAACTTCCAGTTTAAATACACCTTTGCAACGGATATGAAAGAAAAAGACATTGTTTTTGGTGCTGAAAAATTATTAAAACAGAACATATTAGAAGCCTTTGAAGCATTCCCCAAAATCAAGCGAATGACCATCTACCAAACCTGTGCCTCAGCACTCATTGGAGATGACATGGACGCAGTGGCTAAAGAAGTAATGAATGAAATGCCCGAAGTGGACATCTTCGTATGTAACTCCCCAGGATTTGCCGGACCCAGCCAGTCTGGAGGGCATCACCTAATCAACATTGCCTGGGTAAACCAGAAGGTAGGTACCTTCGAACCGGAGATCACCAGTGATTACGTCATAAATTACGTGGGAGAATACAACATTCAGGGTGACCAGGAAGTGATGGTGGATTACTTCAAAAGGATGGGAATACAGGTTCTCTCCACTTTCACCGGGAATGGTTCCTATGATGATCTTAGAGGAATGCACCGTGCAGATCTCAATGTCCTGGAATGTGCCCGTTCAGCAGAGTACATCTGTAACGAGCTCAGGGTGAGATATGGAACTCCTCGTATGGATATTGATGGATTCGGTTTCAAACCTTTATCTGAATCACTCCTTAAAGTAGGTTATTTTTTCGGACTGGAAAAGGAAGCCCAGAAAGTTATAGATGAAGAAATAGCCAGATGGAAACCTGAATTTGACTGGTATGCTCGGCGTCTTAAAGGGGTTAAAGTTTGCCTGTGGCCAGGAGGTTCCAAACTATGGCACTGGGCCCATGTGATCCATGAAGAAATGGGCGTGGATGTTGTTTCAGTATACACAAAATTCGGACATCAAGGAGACATGGAAAAGGGCATAGCCCGATGTGAAGAAGGTGCACTGGCCATTGATGACCCTAACGAACTGGAAGGGATAGAAGCTATGAAAGAGTTAAAACCAGATGTTATCTTCACTGGTGTGCGCCCGGGTGAAGTTGCCAAAAAGATGAGGGTTCAGTACCTCAATGCCCATGCCTACCACAATGGACCATACAAAGGATTTGAAGGATGGGTCCGATTCGCGCGGGACATCTACAACGCAGTTTATTCACCTATCCACCAGTTATCTGGACTGGACATAAGTAAAGATGAAATAGACACAGATAAAGGTTTTATGACCCGGCAGATGATTTCTGATGTTAAAATTGACTTAGAAGAAGCAGCTCGGAGTGATGAAAGACCCTACACTGGGGATTATGACTGCGTCACCAAACTACGTGAAAAGGAATATCCTGAACTTGAAAAAAATCTCTCAGTTAAAGGGGGAGAATAAATGGACGATATCAAAGAAAAACAGCCCCTAGAAGATCAGATAGAAGAGCTGGTTGATTATATTATGAAATGGTGCCTGTGGCAGTTTAACTCCCGTGCATGGGATCGGGAAAAGCAAAACCAGGGTGTTCTCAGTAAAACCACCCAGATCCTTTGCGGTGAAACAGTTATAATAGAAACTCCTGCAGATAAATGTTACTGGGCAGAAGCCATGATCCTGGCCCAGGACTTCACAAATAACTATCCCTGGATTTTGGAAATGGAAAAAAGCGAAATTAAAATCCTAATGAAAGGTCTCAAAGAACGTATTGACTACTTAACAATTACAGGGTCCCTTAATAAGGAACTTACCAGCCCGCAGTATTAAGAGGTGTACTATTAATGTCTTTAGAATTGGATAAAAAAGAGCGTAACGGTATTATAAATCCCATATTTACCTGCCAGCCTGCTGGAGCCCAATACGCCAGTATAGGAATAAAAGACTGTATTGGCATAGTTCACGGTGGACAGGGCTGTGTTATGTTCGTGCGACTACTGTTTGCCCAGCACTTTAAGGATAACTTTCTCATGGCATCATCATCCCTGCACGAAGACTCCGCAGTCCTCGGAGGAATGCATCGTGTTGAACAGGCCGTGGATATACTTTTAATGAGGTATCCTGATGTTAAGGTGGTTCCCATAATATCAACATGTTCAACTGAGATCATTGGTGATGATATTGACGGAGTAGCCCGGAAGCTCAATGAAGGTCTCCTGAAGGAGAAATATGCAGATCGGGAAGTTCACCTGATCCCCATACACACCCCCAGTTTCAAGGGGAGTATGATACATGGGTATGATGTTGCAGTGAAGGAATTCGTAAGTAAATTCGCAGAACTGGATAAATCAAATGGAAAAATAAATTTAATCACCGGCTGGGTAAATCCGGGAGATGTAACTGCACTTAAACATTTACTTAAAGAGATGGAAGTGGATGCCACTGTCCTGTTTGAAATAGAGAGCTTTGACTCCCCACTGATGCCTGATGGGGAGGCAGTTTCCTATGGAAATACAACCATTGAGGATCTAAAAAGTACAGCCAATGCAGTGGGTAGCATTTCCCTCAACCGCTATGAGGGTGGTCAGGCAGCCGAGTACTTAGAGAAAAAGTTCAATGTTCCTGCAGTGATTGGACCATCACCCATTGGTATCCGTAATACTGATACCTTTTTAGAAAATTTAAGGAAAATGACAGGAAAGCCAATCCCTGAATCCCTGGTACGGGAGCGGGGAATTGCCATTGATGCATTAACCGACCTTGTACATATGTTTTTCGCCGATAAAAAGGTGGCTATCTATGGAAACCCTGATCTGGTAATTGGGCTGGCAGAGTTCTGCCTGGATCTAGAAATGAAACCTTTAATTCTCCTACTGGGTGATGATAATATTGAATACTTAAAAGATCCCCGTATTAAAGATCTTAAGGAAAAAGTTGAATATGATATGGAGATTGTCCAGAATGCAGATTTTTGGGTTCTGGAAAACAAAATTAAGAATGAAGATATCCACTTGGACCTGATAATTGGTCATTCCAAGGGTCGTTTTATCTCAATTGACAATGACATTCCAATGCTACGTGTGGGGTTCCCTGTTTATGACCGTGCAGGTTATTATAGGCACCCAGTCATGGGCTATGCCGGAGCAATCTGGCTTGCTGAAGAAATTGCCAATGTGCTCTTCACTGATATGGAATATAAAAAGAATAAAGAATGGATTTTAAATGTATGGTAATATCTGGAGGCGAAACTTGACTTACCCCCAAAAAATGAAGGATAAAATATCCTAAAACCAATAAAATTTATCCAAAAAGAAATAAAAAAAATGGATAAAAATAATCTAAAGAATAAGGATAGTCTAAGGATTAAGAGAGTCTAAGGATTGGGATAGCTAAATGAATAAAGACAGTCAAATGATAAAAATATCCCTAAATTTTTCTTTAGAAATCACAGTAATCTTTTAGAAATCATTTAAAAAAAAAAGCAAGAGACCAAAAAAGGTAATTACGAGGTAAAAATGAGAATCCACTACCTACAACACGTGCCCTTTGAAAATTTAGGGAGCATTCTTACCTGGGCATATGAAGAGAATTGCTATGTAACTGGCACCCACCTTTATAATAGCCCTGAACTTCCAAAACATGATGATTATGATTGGTTGGTGGTTATGGGTGGACCCATGAACATCTACGATGAAGAAAACTATCCCTGGCTTGCCCCGGAAAAAATATTCATTCGTGAAGCTGTTGACTCTGGAAAGGTGGTGATAGGCATATGCCTCGGAGCCCAGTTAATTGCCGATGCACTTGGAGGTAAAGTAACTGGAAACCCTCATAAAGAAATTGGATGGTTTCCAGTGAATTTAAGCAAATATGCGAAATCTTCACCCCTTTTTTCATTTTTCCCTGAGGAACCTATGGTTTTCCACTGGCACGGGGACACATTCAGCAGTTTACCTGAAAATGCTATTCTCCTGGCAGAAAATGATGCCTGCACCCACCAGGCTTTCCAGTATAAAGAGCGAGTATTCGGATTTCAGTTTCATCTGGAGTCCACTCAAGAAACCATTGAAAACCTGGTGGAACACTGTAAAGATGAGATGATACCGGATGACTTTGTTCAAACACCAGAAGAAATCCTCTCCCATCCAGAATACATTAAACAGGATAACCAGTGGATGTCCATGTTCCTCACACATTTAAAACAAGAATATGAGATATGGAAAGAATAGAATAAAAAGTGAAAGTCTTAAAAAAAAGTAAGTGTTAATTTATGAACCAAATTCGCTATATAGCAAGAGATTGCAAGGATAAAGATAAAATCGATAATTTTCTCAAGGAGACCCGGATTGGTGTAATTGGAATGAATGGTGTTGGAATGAATGGTATTGATTTTCCATATGCCGTTCCTGTGAATTTCGTATGGTATGATAATTCCATATTTTTCCATGGAATGGGTTCTGGAAAAAAGGAAAACATACTTTCAGAAGAACCACCAGTCTGTTTCACAGTGTATGTAGAATATAGAACAGTGACTGATCCAGTGCCCTGCCATGCTGATACTTCATACATGAGCGTTATGCTCTTTGGAAAGGTTGAGAAGGTTGTTGATTTTGAAAAAAAGGTTTTAGTATTAAATAAACTGATGGAAAAATACACTCCGGGTTATTACCAAAAACCAGTTAACAGCAAGCTTGTTGAAAATTACCGGTCCTCATTTGATGGGAAGGGAGTTAGCGTTTATTGTTTAAAACCGGAAGATTTGACAGCTAAAGAAAATCAGGCAGATGAAAGTGAATTATTCAACGAATAAATAGTTTTATTTTAATTAAATTATATTTTTAATATAAATTGAAGTTTATATAGCATCATAACAAGAAATTACGGATTATTAAAAATATCTTTAAGATTAAGGAATTAAATGGGTGAATTTAGTATTATTAATCAAATTCAAAAATAAAGAAGGAAAAAAGAAGGTATTAATATATTCAATAGTATCAATTCAATGGATTTGTTTATTCAATGGATTTTATCTTTCCAAAGTTTTCGTTATAGTACTGGCAGGCAGATGGTTTCAGACTTACATTATAAAATTCATACCTAACTCTACTTTTAACATCCAGAGTTTTAACTAATCCCATTTCTTCCAGACATGGGACTGCTTCGTTAATTTCATCAAAACTAAGGCCAGTTATCCTTTTTATGACATCACCACTACCACGCCATCGACTTGATTCCACCATTGCTTTCAATATTACTATTGCATTTTCCTGGTTTGGATCCATAAAAATCACCACCTAATTTTTATCATTGGTTTTCTTCCATTATATTCTGGTTTCCGTGAAATTATCATTATTTCGATGCGTTCCATCAGTTTACAGCTGTCTCCACTAAAACCCAAAATAGGGAATCATGAATTTGATAATTAATATACGAAATACATCATATATAAAACGAACTGTTTGTAAAACAATATCGTTATAATTGATAATAATTTTTTCAATGTTTAAACTATGATTAAGGCGATTTTCAAAAAATAGACTTATTTCATCGATATTCTCTGAGGATTGGTGTAAATATTAAACCTATTCCCTCTTAAAAATCCTATCATGGTTATCCCTGCCTTGAAGGCCACAGAGTAACCAGACGATGTTGGTGCGGCATTGGATGCAATTACAGGAACTCCAACCCGGGCCAACTTTATCATCATGTCCGCCGGCATACGGCCACTGTAAACCATGAATGACTGTGAAAAGTCAACATTATCTTTTGCAGCTGCTCCAATAACTTTATCAGCTGCCACGTGGCGGCTGACATCTTCACGGGTGATGAATTTATCCTGGTAAACCAATCCCGCTACATGAGTCCCTCCAGTGTTCTGCCATACCCTGGCTTCATCCCTTAATTTATCTATGGCCCTGAAAATATCATCTTTGGAAACAACAAATTCTGAATCCACCCGGTTTATGGTTTCTATTTTCCGCCTCCATCCTCCAAAACAGTCCGACCCCACCACCAGGTCCTTGATATCAAAATCAGTAAGGTCGATTTCCACGTTAATATTCAGACCCTCAATTTCAATGTTCCGGATACCATCAACACTGGCCACCAATCCTTCGCCCAGAATGTAACCCGTGGCAAAGTCTTCCAGGGACTCGGGACTTATGGAAAAACTTCGTGAGAATTTTTCGTTGATGATCAGATTCACCTGTTCATCAATAACAATTTCATCATCCCCAGTAGTTAAACCCGGTTTTTGAGGATAAACATCGTTTTTAAGTGATAAAATTTCATTTTCAGATGTGGATTTTCCCCCTTTAAACACCACTGGATTAATAGTTTTATCATATGAAAGTTCAACTGAGGAGAGTCCATTTGCAGATAGGCCATTATAACGTTCTATAGGAACAATTTCAGTCATTCCCTTAACACTAGATGGTGTTCTCAGGGTTTCAACCGCATTTTTAATTGCTTCAACTGCCAGATCAACATCTTCAAAGGTATTCTCTTTCCCCAAGGTTACCCTGAGGGAACCATTGGCATCCTCATCATCCAGCCCTATGGCCAATAGAACATGGGAGGGTTCCACCTTCTTGGTTGAGCACGCTGATCCGGTTGAAGCATCCACTCCTTTACTATCCAGGAGGAAAGTTAAAGGTTCTCCCCTGACACCTTTGAAACTGAAATGTGCATTACCAGGTAATCTTTTATGGAGGTGACCGTTTAAATGTACTTCTTCAATTCCTTCCAAGACTTCCCTGATGAGTTTGTCCCTTAATTGAGTGGTATACTCCCTGTTCTGTTCCATGTCTTCTTCTGCAATCTGGCAGGCTTTACCCAGCCCCACAATTCCGGGAACATTCTCAGTACCAGGGCGCATACCCTTTTCATGACCTCCACCGTGGAATAATGGTTCCAGTTTTATTCCTTTACGGATGTACAGGGCTCCGGCTCCTTTTGGGCCGTATAGTTTGTGGGCAGAAATGGATAATAAATCAACATTCAGGTCTTCCACATTTACCGGTATTTTACCCACACTCTGCACTGCATCGGTGTGGAAAACAATACCTTTATCACGAGCTATCTCCCCAATACGTCTAATTGGTTGAATTGTGCCAATTTCATTGTTGGCGTGCATAATCGTGATTAAAATGGTTTGATCAGTGATGGCATTTTCCACATCAGCTACATCAACAATACCCTCACCATCAACTGGTAAAAAAGTAACCCTGAATCCTTCCTGTTCCAGGTGTTTACAGGTCTCAAGAACAGCTGGATGTTCAATGGATGAAGTTATTATATGATTTCCACTGTTTTTCAATCGATTTGCAATTTTAAAACGATTTACAGTTCCTTGTATGGCCAGGTTGTCTGATTCTGTACCTCCACTGGTGAAGTAAATTTCATCTGGACTGGCACCTATGAGTGATGCGACCTGTTTGCGGGCATTTTCAGTGGCTTTTTTAGCCTGACGACCCAGCAAGTAGATGGTGGATGGATTGCCAAAGTAGTCTGTAAAATAGGGTTCCATTGCTTCCCACACCTCGGGGTCTAGGGAAGATGTGGCTGCATGGTCCAGGTAAACCCGATACCAGTTGTGGTTAGGTGAGTATTTAGTCATAAAAAAGCGAGGTTAGGGTTATTCAAACCTTTTTTAGAGCATACTAGAGTTATAGTTTGTATGTTTTTTTAAAAAAAAGATGTTATTCTGAGGTTTCATCCTCAGAAGATTCTCCGGCCTGTTTCTTTTTGTAGTCTTCAATAGCTGCTCTTAGTGCATCTGCTGCCAGGTTAGAGCAATGCATTTTCACTGGAGGTAATCCTTCCAGTTCTTCGGCCACATCATCCCTGGTGATCTTCAATGCTTCGTCTAATGTTTTTCCAATTGCCATCTCAGTGATCATGCTGCTGGTGGCTATTGCTGCTCCGCAACCGAATGTTTTGAATTTTATATCGGTTATAACATCATCTTCTACCGTGATGTAGATGGTCATCAGGTCCCCACACACTGGGTTTCCTTCGGTTCCCACACCACTGGCATCTGGTATTTCACCCACATTACGGGGGTTGGAGAAATGGTCCATTACTTTTTCACTGTACATATTCCATCACCTGCTAATTTTTTATTATTAAGCCTCTTTAATTATTATTCTTCTTTGGCTGGACACCAAAGTGGAGACATACTTCTTAATCTTTCAACTACTTCGCCAATTGAAGTAATAGTGTAATCTATATCTTCGGTAGTGTTTTCAGTGCCCAGGCTTATGCGTAGTGATCCGTGTGCATCAACTTCCTTTAGTCCTATGGCCATCAGGACATGGGATGGTTCCAATTTTTTGGAGGAGCATGCAGAACCTGTGGAAGCGTTGATTCCCTTGGCATCCAGTTGCAGTACCAGTGATTCTCCTTCTATACTACTGAAACGGAAGTTGGCATTGTTGGGGAGTCTTTTGGTGGGGTGTCCATTGAGGTAGGATTGTTCAATGGTCTCCAGGACTCCTTTTATTAACCGGTCCCGGAGTGAGGAGACATATTCCATATTTTTCTCCAGGTTTTCTTCGGCAATCTGGCAGGCCTTACCCAGTCCCACGATTCCAGGTACGTTCTCAGTTCCCGGACGCATCCCCCTCTCGTGACCTCCACCGTGGAGTAATGGATCTACCCTCACTCCTTTCTTGATGTAGAGTGCTCCGATTCCTTTGGGTCCGTAGAGTTTGTGGGCAGATATGGATAGCATGTCCACATTCATGTCTTCCACGTTGATTGGTATTTTACCCACGCTCTGCACTGCATCGGTGTGGAAGTAGATTCCTTTTTCCCTGGCCAGGGCCCCGATCTCTTTAATGGGCTGGATAGTGCCGATTTCATTGTTGGCGTGCATCACTGTGATTAAAATGGTTTTATCAGTGATTGCTGCTTCCACATCAGAAACTTTAACTATGCCTTCTTCTCCCACCGGGAGGTATGTAACTTGGTATCCGTTTTTTTCCAAATATTTACAGGTTTCTTCCACTGCAGGGTGTTCTATGTCACTGGTAATGATGTGGTTGCCCTTGTTTTTAAGTCTGCTGGCAGTTCCCTTGATTGCTATGTTATCTGATTCTGTACCTCCACTGGTGAAGTACACTTCTTCTGGTTGGGCACCGATGAGTGATGCCACCTGTTTTCTGCCGTTTTCCATGGCAGTTCTGGCTTCCCTTCCCAGAGCGTATAATGTAGAGGCGTTTCCAAATGATTCTGTGAAGAAGGGTAGCATGGCCTCCAGGACTTCCGGGTTAACGGGTGATGTTGCAGAATGATCCATATAACTCATTGTATATCACCTAGTTTTTTTATTAATACTTGAATAACCTTTATTAATAGTTAATAATTCTAAAACTTTTTCTCTAATATAATTATATGGGGCTTAAAATTCTTAATAATTGTCCCTTAAGAATTTTCCAGTTTAAAATTTGCAAATTCATAATATTATCTTGTTTAATATTTGCTATTTCTTAATATTATCCTGTTTAATATTTGTCCCCTGCAATGAGGGTGCTTATGTGGTCCGTGGTTACCAGACCCAGGACATTTCCATGATCATTTACCACCGGCAGTGAAGATATGTTATGTTTTCTCATTTTCCGTGCAGCTAATTCAATTGGGTCCTGTGGCAGTGCAGTTACAACATCACGGGTCATGATTTGGTCCAGTTTATCGTATTTGAGAGCTACTGCTTTGGAAATATCCCATGCTGTAACAATTCCCAGCATTCTACAGTCTTCTGAGACCACAGGTAAGTGGGTGACTTTCTCATCCAGCATTAACTCTGCTGCTTCTTCAATACTGGAATCTTCGGTTATGGTAGCGGCATTGAGGGTCATTACATCTACCACCAGGGTTTCACTGAAAAATCCATTTATAATGTAGCTGAGTTGTCCAGCTTCCAAGAGGAATGCATCGTGACCATAGCTGGATTTGATCTGACAGTAACTGACATCCACTTCATTGGCAGTCAGGGCCATTACTATTTCTTTAGACTCAGCTGGCGTGTAAAGCCAGTCTGAATCAACTGATATTACTAATACTCTGGCTTTGACATTCTTTAATGCTTCAGATAAGGATACTGTTCCATTTTCTGTCAGGTCAAAATAGTCAATGGCTTTGGAGATGTAAAGATATGAATTGGCATCGAATCTCTTGGTGAAGGTATCTCCCTGGTAGTGGAGGTAGCTTTCCACCTCAAAATCTGTGGAAAAATCAAAACTGTACTCTTCTTTGTCCTGGAGTCTTCTTCCGAATTTCTCATACATTGATTCGTTACTGAGGTAAGTTATGTGGCCAATCATACGGGCCAGTGACAATCCACTGTCTGGAAATTCCCCCTGATAATAATTACCATCATTCCAGTGGGGGTCACTGATTATGGCTCTTCTTCCCACTTCATTGAAGGCTATTTGTTGGGGTGATGAATAGGATGTGGTGGCAATGGGTATGGCAGATCTCACCATGTCCGGGTAGGATACACACCACTGGAGGACCTGCATGCCACCCATGGAGCCACCTACCACTGAGAATAGTTGTTTGATTTGGAGGTGGTCAATTAATTTTTTCTGGGCTTTTACCATGTCTTTAATGGTGATGATAGGAAATTCCAATGCGTATTGTTTCCCTGTTTCTGGATTTTTCGATGCAGGTCCGGTTGAACCCTGGCATCCTCCCAGCACATTGGAGCAGATGATAAAGTATCGATCAGTATCCAGGCATTTGCCCGGGCCGATTATATTATCCCACCAGCCAGGTTTCCGGTCTCCCTCATGCCATCCTGCCACATGGGCATTACCAGAGAGGGCGTGACAGACTAATATGGCGTTACTTTTTTGCTTATTTAAGGTTCCATAGGTTTCATAAGCTAAAGTAACATCTTTTAGACTGTCTCCACCATCTAAGATTAATTCTTCAGATAGGTTGTAGTGTTTAGTTTCTACAACGCCAACAGATTCTTTTTTCATTTTTTATCCCACATTTAGGTGTACCTTTAGTTTTATAGTTTATTCTATTCATTTTTTGCCCCAGGATTCTCCATATTCAGTTCATTCCAGGTTTAATAATTTTTACAAATTATCAACAGTATTTTTACACATTGATATATGCTATTTACACATCGATACGTGCTAGTGCCTGGTCTATATCTCCAATAATATCTTCAACATTTTCCAGTCCAATGGATAGTCTGATGAAGTCAGGGGTTACACCAGTGGCTGCCTGTTCTTCTGGTGTTAATTGCTGGTGGGTGGTAGATGCGGGGTGTATAACCAGGCTCTTGGCATCTCCAATGTTAGCCAGGTGAGATAGTAGTTCCACATTTTCTATGAACTGTTTACCAGCTTCCAGACCTCCCTTAACACCAAATCCAAGTAATGCCCCATATCCATTTTTGAGGTATTTGGATGCTCCGTCATGGGTTGGATCATCTTCAAGTCCAGGATAGCTAACCCAGTTGACCTTGGGATGGTCTTTGAGGAATTGGGCAACTGCCAGTGCATTTCGGGAATGCTGTTGCACACGAAGATCCAGTGTTTCCAGTCCCTGCAGGAACAGGAAACTGTTAAATGGACTTACCTGTGCTCCCAGATCACGTAATAATCTTACTCTTGCTCGGAAAGTGTAAGCTACATTTCCAAGACCCGGAAAGTCTCCAAATGCATCCCAGTAAACTAATCCATGGTAGCTTGGGTCTGGTTCTGTGAATCCTGGGAATTTCCCGTTACTCCAGTCAAAGTTACCTGAATCCACTATAACTCCACCAATAGAGGTTCCATGTCCTCCAATGAATTTAGTTGCGGATAATACACTGATGTCCACCCCGTGTTCTATGGGTTTCACTAGACCCACTGCACTGGTGTTATCAACAATTACCGGAATTCCAGCTTCATGGGCAATGTTTGATAAAATTTCAAAGTCTGGAACGTCCAGTTTAGGATTTCCAAGTGATTCTGCAAATATAGCCTTGGTTTTATCAGTGATGGCCTCTTCAAATTCTTCTGGTTTGGTGGAGTCCACGAAGTTAACTTTCCTACCTAATTCTGGTAGGGTGTAATTGAACAGTTGGTATGTTCCCCCGTAGAGGTTATCTGCGGATAATATTTCATCACCCGGTAAACTGAGGTTTAGAACGGAGTAAGTGATTGCAGCCATTCCTGAAGCTACTGCCAGTGCTGAATTTCCACCTTCAATGGCAGCAATTCTCTTCTCGAACACATCATTGGTAGGGTTCATGATACGGGTGTATATATTACCCAGTTGTTTCAGGCCAAATAGGTTGGCTGCTTCTTCTGTATCTTTAAATACATATGCTGCTGTTTGGTAAATTGGTACTGCTCTTGATCCAGTGGTTGGATCAGGTTCTTCCTGCCCTACATGCAACCCCAATGTACTTAAACCATATTCTTTCTTATTTTCTTCTGTCATTCTGTTTTCTCCGTTGTTTTTACATTCCATTTTTCCCCATAATTCCACTGTAATTATTTTACATTAATATAAGACACATTATGGAGTTTTCCAAATTTTCTGAGGATATCTTAGTATTATTAACTTCATTTCGAACTATACTAAGGACCCCACAGAAAATATAACAATTGTTATATTATTTTACTATTTAAACTTTGTCCCCTAATTTTAGTCTAACAGCTGTTTTTCCGAATTTTATCCACCACCCCAGCGGAGTAAATTAAATCAACCGGGAAAATTAATATTATATATAACATAACTTATATAATATAACAATAGTTATATAAATTTTGGTGATACAATGACTATGACTGAAGAAATGATGGACGCAATTGAAAAAGACTTAGTATTTCTTGCAACTGCCAGCAGTGAAGGTATTCCCAATGTGGTTCCAATTGGCTTTGCCAGGCCCATTGATAACGGAAGTATATTAATCGCTGACAACTACATGAACAAAACCCGAAAAAACATTGAAGAAAATCCCAACGTTGCCATTGTAACCAAGGATGCCCAGAAAAACCCTTACCAGTTCAAGGGAACTGCTGAGATCTTTGATTCAGGTAAGATTTTCGATGAAGTGGTGGAATGGGCCCAGAATGTTATGACCAAACTGAATCCCAAAGCAGCCATTGTGGTTAAGTTAACTGAAATATATTCTGTACAGCCTGGTCCTGAAGCTGGGAAAAAGGTTGAGTAAGGGATAAAATGAGATGTTGATGAGATATTGAGAAAGTTAATAGATATTAAAAGTTGAATAGATATTCAAATATATTTATTCAATTTTTGCCTAAAACATCCCTAATTATCGAATAATCCTCAGTAAATGATTCCTGTTAAATTAATATAACAATAAAATTTTCACGGGATCTAATGAAAAACAGGGGCAATGTTTATATATAACAATTGTTAATGTTTGTAGTGCAGCTTGAAAAATTGCCAAATTTTCATAATCGTTTTTTGCCAAGATGACCGAGCGGCTAGGTGCGTGGCTGCAGACCACGATACTTGGGTTCAAATCCCAATCTTGGCCTTTTATTTATTAACAACTAATAGCTAAAGCCATATTTGATAAAAAGATATCTAACAAGAATTCAATTGATAAAAAGTTATATCCAAACGTATAAGTAGTTATATCTAATAATTTGATAATTCTATCTGTAAAATTTAGTGATTTTATGATAACCGTATACAACACTTTGTCCCGCAGGAAAGAGATTTTTAAGCCACGTGAAGGAAACCGGGTAAAGCTCTTTGTTTGTGGGCCAACAGTTTACGATAACTCTCACATAGGTCATGCACGGACCTATATCTCCTTTGATGTTATCGCCCGTTACCTGAAATACAGGGGTTACAGTGTTTTCTACGTGCAAAACATCACTGATATCGATGACAAGATCATCAACCGGGCCAGAGAAACTGGGGAAGACAGCCTCCAACTGGCAAGGAAGTTTGAGAAAAAATTCATAGAAGACATGAAGTCCCTGGGTGTGGAAAATGTCAATCTCTATGCCCGGGCCACTGAACACACAGGGGAAATCATAAAACAGATAGAAACACTCCTGGAGAAAGGATTTGCCTATGAAACAGATAGTGGAGTTTACTTTGATGAATCCAGGTTTGAAGATTTTGGTAAACTTTCCAACCGTAACATTGAAGATTTAAATGTTCACCGAATCAACCCGGACACCAGCAAGCGCAATCCGGGAGATTTTGCACTGTGGAAAAAAAAGGATGAAAGACCATTCTGGGATTCTCCCTGGGGCCCAGGACGACCTGGATGGCACATTGAAGACACTGCCATAACCGAGGAATACTTCGGACCACAGTATGATATACACGGTGGAGGTCTGGATCTCATATTCCCACACCATGAGGCAGAAATAGCCCAGATGGAATCCGCATCCGGGAAAAAACCCATGGTTCGCTACTGGATGCACACCGGTTTTTTGAATGTTTTGGGAGAGAAGATGTCCAAATCCCTTGGAAACTTCATCACCATCAAAGACCTGCTACAGGAATATCCACCAGATGTATTCAGATTCTTTGTCTTATCAACCCATTACCGCAGCCCCATAGATTTCAGTCAGGAAATACTGGAACAATCCCAAAGTGGGCTTAAAAGAATATACAAACTAACAGAAACCATTGAAGATCTCTTGGAAAGTGATATTCCAGAAACGGGTAAACATGATGCAAAACATGACCAATTACTCCATGAAACCAGGGAAAGTTTCCTGGAAGCAATGGACAATGATTTTAACACACCCTTTGCCCTTTCATCCCTTTTCGATTTCATAAGAGATATGAACAGGGAAATAAATGAATTAAACGTTTCCAAAAATACATTGATTAATATTAAAGAATTTATAAACGAAATTGGCGATATTTTAGGTTTTGAATTTGTTTTAAATAAATCTCATGGCGATGCTACTGATGAGCTGGTGAATATTCTCACCGATATCCGGGAAAAACTTCGTGAAAAGAAGGATTATGAGCTTTCCGATGAAATCAGGAGCAAATTAAATGATCTGAACATTGTTATAGAAGATCGGAAGAGATAATTTTCAAAAACAGGGAATTACTCAAAATAGATACTTAAAATAGATTAATCTTAATTAAACGGATTGATTAACTTATTAAAATAAATTAACCACCTTTATGATTTTAAAATCTGTTATTAATGCCAATAGAGCATTCAAATTATTAATTATTCAAATTATTAATGGATAATTTAAAACGGATTAGATAATTAAACAGATTAAATTGAATAATATTGGAATATACCAAGTTTTTAAAGTGAATATCATGATATACGATATTATTGTAGTGGGAACCGGTGCCGGTGGATCAACTGTGGCCCGTGAACTTTCAATGAAAGGTCTTGATGTTTTAATGCTGGAGAAGGGAGACTTTATACCCTCAGGTGCTGCAGCTGGAAAAATCAAAACTGTTGAATTAATTTTAGACCAAGAAGAGGATGGTCAAAAATTTATTGAAAAGTCTGAAAAATATGAATTCCTGAAGTACGCAGGAGAACTGATGTATATTGAAGGTGTTGGTGGAACCACCCCTGTTTCACTGGCCAATGCCTGTTACGCCTGTACAACATGTTATTCTAACTCTCCCACCGCCCAGTTCAAGATCCATGACCTGGAATTATTTGAGGAACTCATGGAAGCCAGCAGGGACATGGATGTCGGTCCACTTCCCCAGAGGCTGACTGGTCCGGTGACCCGTAAAATATGGGATGCTACTGAGAAACGGGGCTACTTTGTTGAGCCCATGCCTAAATTCATTGATTATTCCAAGTGTGATAACTGTGGACTCTGCATCGCTGGATGCACGCGCGGAGCAAAATGGGATGCAGCTAGCTTTGTTGAAGATGCTAAAAACGCAGGAGCAACACTGTTACCTAACTTTGAAGTTGTAAAAGTCCTGCACAGTGAAGGAGAGTGCAGGGGAGTGGAGGGTTTGGATAGTGAAGGAAATATCAAAACATACCATGCCCAGAGGGTCGTACTGGCAGCAGGAGCACTGAACACTCCTCGAATTTTAAAAAATAGCCAGATCACAGATGGAGTGGGGCAGGGTCTTTTCACTGATTTATTCATCTCAGTGGGTGGCTTCCTAAAAGATGCAGGTCTAAACCAGGAGCTGCCCATGGGAATTAAATCTGAATTTGGAGCATACTTCATATCACCACACTTCTCTGGCCAGCTGGTTACATTAATAGCAGAAAAAGGTTTCAATCCCCGGAATAATGATGTGGTGGGTTTAATGGTTAAAATTGCAGATGAAGCCAATGGTTCCATGAACGAGGATGGTTCTGTTACCAAACCTCTGACCAGTTCTGATCTGAAACTGTTAACTGAAGGATATGATAAAGCAGTGGAAATACTCACTGAGGTAGGTGTGGATCCTTCTTCCATTGTTGCCACACCCATCAGAGGAGCACACCCTGGTGGTACTGCAGCCATGGGTAAAGTAGTGGACCGATCCCTGAAAACTGAAATAAATGGTCTTTTTATTGCTGATGCCAGTGTTATTCCTCAGGCCCCAGGACGACCACCAATATTAACCATCACTTCCCTTGCTAAAAGACTGGCCAAAAACATTATCCATGAGGTGTTGGAATTAAAAAATTAAATATAAGGATTAATTAATAGTTTAAGAACTAATTAGATAATTTGTAATTATTAAAAATTATGGATTAAATTTATAAGGCTTAAAAAGCCCATCACTTAAGAAGAGATGAACAATTCACAAAAAGAGGTAAATTTGTAATGAGAACTCTTAAGCTTAATGAAGATTCCTCTAAACTTGCCAATGAGGTAATCAGCGATTTAAAAGCATCACCATCCCTTGAACTGTTTAAATGTATCCAGTGTGGAATGTGCACTTCACTATGTCCTGGAGCGCGTTACAGTGATTACAACCCCCGTGAAATGGTTAAACGGGTGCTTGATGGGGATGAAAGTGTTATTTCCGATGATAATATATGGAACTGTTTCTACTGCTACACCTGCCACAGTGTTTGCCCGGCCAACAACAGTGCCAGTGTGGTGAACCAAATATTAAGACAAATGGCAATTAATAAAGGGGAGCAGACAGAGAGACTTGCTGCATTTTTAACCTACGGGGATAGCTTTCTGGAGATTGGAATAGGTTCCATCCCTGCAGCGTTTTTCGATACATTGGTGAAGGATTTCGGACCAGACTGGTTGGATCTTAAGATCAACCTGGACAGTGTACGGAAGGACTTAGGGCTGGGACCAGTAACCCTACCTGAAGATTCCATTGAAGAAATAAATGAAATTCTCCATATAACCGGATTCACCAAAAAAATGGATAAAATAAAGGGATCTAAATGAAGAAAATACCTGATAAAAATATTCTGCTATTTAAAAGCTGTCTGGTGAGTGTGGAGTATCCTGGTGTTGAATCATCAACGACCTTTCTCTTTGATAAACTGGGAGTGGGATACCATCGTGATGAGCGCCAGTCATGCTGCACTGGCCTGGGACATTACTATGACCTTTTTGACCAGCTTTCCACCACTACCCTGGCTGCCAGGAACTTCTGGGTAGCCCGCGATTCAGGTAACCCCAATATAGCAGTGATGTGCGCCACCTGCTACGCCATCTTAAAAAAATCTGCAAAAATCCTGAATGAGAATGATGAAGCCCGGGAAAAGATCAACGGACTCCTGGAAGAAGCAGGTCTGGGTAAAATGGGATATCACAAAGGTGACATAGACCCCCACAAGAATATTTTCCACGCTGCGGAGATTCTCTACAATAAGAGAGAGTTTTTTGAAGATTCTTCCCAGCTGGATTTCTCACAGTTTAACATTGCAGCCCATCACGCCTGCCATTACTGTAAAGTGCACTATGAGGATACTGTGGGTGGTGTTAGGCATCCCATGCTCATTGATGAACTGGCAGCTTCCTGTGGTGTGGATACTGTGGGCTGGTATGATCAGAAGAGACTTACCTGTGGTGCTGGTTTCCGCCAGCGCTTCACCAACAATGAACTCTCCCTCAGTGTGACTGCTGAAAAACTCACCAGTCTTAAGGAGAACCAGACTGATATAATGCTGCACATGTGCCCCAACTGCCAGATGCAGTTTGACCGTTACCAGCCAGTTATTGAAAAGAAACTTGATGAAAAATTCAACATATTCCACCTTAACATATCCCAGTTTTTAGCCCTGAACATGGGGGCTGACCCTTACAAAGTGCTGGGAATTCAGACCCACACTGTTCCGGTGGAACCACTCTTAAAAAAACTGGGTATTGAACCGGTTAAAAGTCCTGTTGAAAGTGAAAAAATAAAGATGGATCACTAATTTTTTAATTTATCCATTTTTTCCATATCTTTTTTTAAAAATAAACATCTAAAAAGAGGATAAATAGTTAAATATCTATAAAAAATAAGCTGATTTTTTTATACATTATTCCTTCCGTTTTGATCATGGCTTTTAGGAATAGAAAACTTTATATAACAACATAACAATTGTTATAATGTGGGAATCTTATAACGATCGTTATATAATGATCGTGTTGACCCACCACACATATCTGATGTCTTCTGCTAGACATTATCTCGATGAAATGAATCTGAAATGAATCAATTACATGGAATAAGGATTCATGTTATTCAGCGAGAAAAAAATAGCCCTTTGCATGTGCTAAAAAAATATGTGGCTAAAGAAATGTATCCTAATCCGAGGTACTAAATCTCCTCATAACCTGTTTAATACCTTGGATAGGAAAGCTTCGCCCTAAGTTATCTGTAGAGCATCCTAACCCCTATTTCATGGCAACTTGCTAAAAATAGGTTAGGATGCCTTAAATTTATGAGGGGATATGAGATTCCCTTCTAAAAAAACATGTGCCACCAATCTAACCAGAGATACTATGCCGGATAAAAAAATGTATCTCTGGTTAGGAACATAATTAATTAATGATCATGGTTACCAAGCATAAGTTTAACTAAGAATTTTTAATACTGTACCTCTAAATTGGGGCAAATAAACTATTAAAGGCAGGTAAACTACTGGGCAGATTAAAGTCATTTTTTTATTGAATTTTTAAAAAACCGATGTGGTGATTAGATGGCTGAACAAAAAGTAGATGTTAAAGGTGAAACCTGTCCTGTGCCATTAGTTGAAGCCCGTAAAGCACTAAATAAAGCTGCTCCAGGAGATATTGTGGAGATAGAAGGAACTCACCCTGCTTCAAAAAAGGAAATACCAATGGCGGTGGAAGCTCTGGGTTTGGAACTGGTGGATGTCCAGGAAAAAGATGGAATATGGACCATTAAAATCCGCAAGTAGGTGAGATTATGACTGATAAAGCAACGATCATTGTTCACAGTGGAGATATGGATAAAATTTATAGTGCCCTGATAGTGGCCAACGGTGCCCTTTCCATGGGTATGGATGCCTCACTTTACTTTACATTCTGGGGACTGGAACGTCTTAAAAAGGGTGGGCTGGATAAAGGTCCCCTGTCCAAGATGAATATGCTGGGACTGGGTCGTAAGATGATAAAAAGCCGTATGAAAAAAGCCAACGTAGCACCTCTTGAAAGACTCATCCAGGACTATAAAGAGCTTGGCGGTAAAATTATTGCCTGTGAAATGACCATGGAGATCATGGGAGTTACCAAAGAAGAACTACGTCAGG